>CAYWBC010000151.1:0-7521 GCA_964456285.1 uncultured Bacteroidales bacterium | reverse complement strand
TAATCGATCAAAGATTTTCTGCAGTTGATGTAAGTGGTAACAAAGACAGACCGGCAGTTTTTAAGTTTCTCATGTTTATTGTTTTCTGGAATCTTGAATATTTGAAGGAGCAGGCCATTAAACAAAATACCAGGTATCAATAATAATAAGCCTTAAATACACGGTATGAGATTAAGAATTACATTTGAGATAGAAAAGTTCAACGGTACAAATTCCATTCCCCTGAATTACCAGTACATGCTTGCCAGCGCTTTGTATAAAACTATGGAGAAAGGCGACAGCATTTACAGCAGTTGGCTTCATGATACAGGCATTAGGGATGGACATAAAGCTTTTAAGTTCTTCACATTTTCCAGGCTGAAACCGGAAAGATACCGTATTGAACATGACAGGTTGGTCTTTCTGACACCATTAGCAGAATATTATGTTTCATTCTACACAAATTCGCATGCCGAACCGTTCATAAAAGGGCTGTTCAGGGATACCTGTCTTGAATTGGGAGACAGATCGTCAAGGATCAGGTTCAGAGCAGTAAAAATTGAAAAGCCCGATGAACTAAATTTCAGAGAAGAAATGACTTTCCGGTGTCTTTCGCCTGTCGTTGTGAGCTATAAACAACCCGGACAAAGATATCCTGAATATTTAACCCCCGACTCCTCTCGATATAAAGAATTAATATTCAGAAACCTCCGGCAAAAATACTTTGCCTATCATGGTAAGCCTGATAATGCAGCTATCAGTGGAATGTCAGATAATTATGATTTTAAGATCAGGGGAGAGATTAAGAAAAAAGGAGTAACCATTAGAGAAGGCAAGCCTGATGAGAGCAGGATCATCGGTTACGAAACAATATTCACCATTAAGTTGCCCGGAGAACTGATGCGGATCGGGTATTACGCCGGTTTCGGGGAGAAGAATAGCATGGGGTTTGGGTGCGTGGATATAGTAAGTAAATAAATTTATTAAATTCAAACCTTGCAGGTTTTCAAAACCTGCAAGGTTTGAAAAATAGGAGATTATTTTTATATAACTAAATTTCTGTTATTATGCAGGTTAAGTACCAAACCTTTTATCATCTTTATAATCATGCTATCAGCAACGAAAACCTTTTTCGTACGGAGGATAATTATAGTTTCTTTATAGAAAAGTACGAACTGTATTTACACCCCATCGCTATAACCTACGCTTTTTGCCTAATGCCAAATCACTTCCATTTCCTTATAAAGTTTAAGACGGAAGAAGAAATAAAAGGTTATTTCTTTCCTGATAAAGACCTTGCAGGTTCTGAAAACCTGCAAGGATTTCTACAAACTAAAATAAACAAACAATTCAGTAATTTTTTCAACTCCTATGCCAAAGCTTTTAATAAAGTATATGAAAGGCAAGGCAAACTATTCAGAAACAGCATGAAATTAAAAGAGGTAACGGATGATGATTACCTCAGAAAACTAATCCATTATATACATTACAACCCGGTATTGCAT
The DNA here is from genome assembly GCA_964456285.1 of uncultured Bacteroidales bacterium. Lineage (GTDB taxonomy): Bacteria > Bacteroidota > Bacteroidia > Bacteroidales > UBA10428 > UBA10428. Next base: position 6,037 of record CAYWBC010000151.1, on the reverse strand, counting down.
GGCTTTACGGACGATCCGGCCGACTGGCGGTATTCATCTTACCAGGGAATTAATGGTAATAAAAAATCAATGCTTGTTTTAAATGAAATAATGGAACTGTTTGTTGATGAAACGGAATTTAAAAAATACCATAAAAACCATGTAGATGAAAAATTATTGAATGAACTGGAGTTTTAGCTAAATAAACCTTGCAAGTTTTGGAAACCTGTAAAGCTTGAAAAGAGGTTAAATGGGTGTAAATTAGGAGGGGGATGAAAAAATGATATGAAGGTTAAAATGGGAATGTATTGAAAAGTAATAATTTATGAAACAACAAATTGAAACAATTGATTACGAATGGCTCACACGACTTACAGGTGACCCGTTTGCTGATGCAGGAGGATTTGCCATTGAATATCTTTCGGAGAAATTTCCTAAAAAAGATATTCTTGAACTGATAAGATATGTAACCATTGAAAATTATATTTTCACATGGAAAGGGAAATTGCATAGCTATTATCATGGTTCAAAGATTACAAATCCTTCAATAAAGACAGATGAAGCTAGAATTGAAGGGACACTGAAACTATTTGAAGATATTATTACAGAGAAAGAACCATCAGAACCTGGATTCTGCCGAATTAGCGGACGAGAAACTAAATTATTTAGTCTTGGGAGGGAAAGCCTGATGCTTGCTGGATCTGGCGGATTTATAAATTTCCATCATTTTTTTGAAACGGGTTTGAAATTGTCAAAAGAGATTGTAATCCGAATGTTTTTCATGCCTTTGGGAACAATTCTTTTACAAGGAAATATTGCTTTGCTATACAGTAATAATGTAGATGCAGTTAAATTCTGGGTAAGGGACAATTGTAGTAAAAACGTTGCGAGAATTGGTAAAAACTTGAATAGTGAAGAAGAGGCAGGAGCTCTTAAGTCTGAATTTACTAAAATACCTAATGCTTTGTTTGCCTTCATTGATAAACTTCTTACAGAAACTCCTAACATAAAAAAAGAAACTTCTTTAACTCTGTATCATAGTTCAAATTTTATCACTAAGTCGGAATTACAGATTTATTTGTTGCCATCATCTATTTTTCGTTTTTACCGTACATGTTTACAACCTATTTATAAAGATCACTGGCAGAAATTTGTCAGATCTTATTATTTTGACAGTAAACATAAAGGAGCGAAGTACAACATCCAAACTGGCAATTTTGAAATTGTCAAATCGAATGTCGAAGAAACAATAAGACATGATGAATACAGGCAATGGTTTAATGTAATTTATCATAAACTTCTAAATGGTGAAAACCTAAGACCTGAAATACTCAGATGGTCTCGCAAAAATCCTTTTAATTTCAAAATAGTAGAAATTTACCAACAATACATTATAGGTATGAAACAAGAAACGATTAGCAAAATCAAAGAATTGGCAGCTTTCCTTGTAAGGGAAGAAGATGCCGACAAAATCAAGAAAAGAATTAGAGGTTTAGATGGTGCTAAAAATGCTTCAGCTTTACGACGATTCTTATTGAAAGATGTGATAGTTCCAAACTATGCTGAAGGCAATAAAGAGGTAATTATTAAGTTGGACGATTACTTAAATTATCTATTCCCTGATGGCGCATATTGGGCAGAGATCAGAGACCTAATACTTATAGCTATTTATCAGGAACTTCACGAACGAAATCTAATCTCAGAAGAATTAAAGGTCGAATTAGAATCAGAATTAGAGACAGAACCGGAAATTAACGGATAAAACCATAAAGAAATGAAAAATAATAAAACTCAGGGCTTTGTTTTGCTCGATGTGGATGTAGTAGCATTAAATAATGCTGGTAAAAACAAATCAAGTAATAATGATAATGCGATTGCGACAAAGTCAATTCGCAAGAACGGACGTAGTTATGTATACGTATCTGGCCAGTCATGGCGGTATTGGTGGCGTGAAGCATTACAAAAAAATGCAGGATGGGATTTATCACCCATAACACGCGATGGGAAAATTGCCTTTACAAATGCAGACCCTATCCAATATCCAGATGATGATGTTTTTGGTTATATGCGTGCTGCAAAAGATATTGAACTGGATGAAAACGGAGAGTCTGTAAAAGATAAAAAAGGGAATCCCAAAATGACTAATGTGACAGTTACCCGAATTTCTCCTCTCAAAAACTCTGCAATTATTTCTGCGGCCAGTGTAAGGCCTGAAGAAAATTGGTCAAGTATGTCTCGTCAGCAAGGAGATGCGGTCCCCTACGAAAAGCAGGAATATAGTTCCATCATGAAAGGTATGTTTAGTTTGGATCTTTCAATGGTAGGTACTTTCGCAAATTACGACCGTACAGGATTTAAAAACCTTTCGGCAGTATTACAAGAAGATGCATTGAAAAAAGGAGCAAGTGAAATTGATGATCCGTTTGTACAAAATAGCGACGGGAGCCCAAAAAAATTGATTCGACTAGAAAAAGGTATCAGGGAAAAACGAGCAATTGAAACTATCAAAGCTTTAAAAACAATCTCTGGAGGAGCTATGCAAACCAATAACATGGGAGATGTAACGCCAAAATTTATAATACTTGCAACAACGGATACGGGAAATCACCCTTTTAGTCATATTGTAACCAATAAAGGACAACGCGACGAAGAAGTAATATTCAATTTCGAAGGTCTGGTTGAAGTTCTGAAAGACTATATGAACACTTTTAAAGGTACTGTATTTATTGGTCGCCGGAGTGGGTTTATGGATGAAATCGCTCCTCAACTCAATACTCTGAAAACAATGACCGATATTCCAGCAGTTCAGGTTCTACCGGTAAATGAAGCAATTGATCTATATTGCGAACAACTGAAATCTCAAATTGAATGAAAGCTTTCCGTATAAAAATAAGTACGTGGACTTCGAGCTTTAGGTATCCCAATTTATTAAGTGCCTTTCAACCTACACTTGAGGTGCCACCTGTGAGTACAGTAATGGGAATGCTTAATGCAGCGGCTGGCATATATGTCAGCCAAAGAGAAGTTTATCTGGGTTACTATTTTGATTTTAACTTTAAAGCTGTTGATCTGGAAACAATTTATCAGATATCAATCCACAAGACAAAAAAAGAGCAATATCCTGAAAACACAGCAATATCAAATGTTATCCAGCGTGAATTTCTCTATGATTGCCGTCTTTTCTTGTATCTGGCCGACGAAGAACTGGTTGCATATTTTCGACAACCATTTTATCAGCTTCTCTTAGGGAGAAGTGGCGATTTGGCAGGAATAGAAAGCATTAAGGAAGTAGAAATAAAAGAAGTAAAAAATGCTAAAATTGGTGGACAGGTAGTCCCGTTTAACGGTAATTACCTCCCCGGACAGATACAGGCATTACCGACATATTTTACCAATACCATTCCGCGAAAAAATCTTGGAACAGAACCATATTCTGTGATCTCTTACAATAATCCAGTTGATTCACAATTAGACGGATTTAGACCTGAACTTAGGGAATTTGATAGTGATATTTTTTTTCATAAACTTCAAATATGATAAATGTTAGCACTGAAATTTTGGCAAAGTCACAACCTCCCGTTTCATTGAAACAACACATTTCCGAATGCCTTTCAGTTTATAAATCGCTCCGGAAAGCGTTCGGCAGATTGCCATTAAACGATGTTGAACGTTTTTGGATGTTACTTCGTTTTGGAATTATTTTTCATGATTTGGGAAAAGCTCATCCCGAGTTTCAAAAGGTGCTTCTTGGGAAAAAAGGGAATTGGTATAGCCAGCGGCATGAATTGTTTAGTGTTCCTTTTATTAACCAGTTAGATTTGCCTGATGAGGATAAAATCCTTTTAAAATTAATTGTTGCAGGGCATCATAAAGACTTTAACTCTCTTTTCGATTTTATCCAACATTCATATAAAAATGGAGAAGACTTTCTATCCTTCTCCGAGGATGGTAAATTGGATTGGGACGAGGAATTGAGTAAGTTGGATACAAAATTTATTGAATCGTTTTTACAGGACTATGGACTTGCTTATTCTCAAACTACACTTTCGTCACCTTTCCCTCAAATTAAGAGCTATTTCCATTCACATGTAAATTCAGCAAATGTAAACTTTCGGCAATTGCTTCTTTCTGCCGGAGCATTAAAGCAGTGTGACCACATGGCTTCTGCAGGTATTTTCAAAATTAACATTTTAGAAGATCAACATTTTGAGTTTTTGTACAATACTAAATGGCCTCTATACCATCATCAAAAAAAAGCTGATGAGACACTTGGCAATATTGTACTGATTGCCCCAACGGGTTCAGGAAAAACCGAAGCTTCGCTCATGTGGTTGCAACATCAGATTAAAGAAAGCGGGCAAGGACGAACATTCTATATTCTTCCATTTACGGCATCCATCAATGCTATGTACGAAAGGTTGGATAATAAAATGCAGGGAAATAGTGAAATCGTTGGTCTATTGCATGGAAAACTTTCGGAATACATCGAAAGCCGGTTTGAAGAGGAGAGATTCAGTGTTAAGAATGATACCCTGAAAAAAGAATTAAAAGAAAGTTATCGAGCACTGGTTCCACCATTAAAAGTAACTACCCCATTCCAACTGCTTAAATACATTTTTGGATTAAAAGGATTCGAAAAAGGAATATTTGAAATGGCAGGCGGATATTTCATTTTTGACGAAATACATGCCTACGACCCTGAGGTAACATCTCAAATAAAAGTATTGATCGAATTCGCAACCCAGTTCTTAAATATCAATGTTTGTTTAATGACAGCAACTTTACCAACCTTTTTGAAAAGGGAATTTGAAGGAGCTATCGGGACTTTCACCGAGATCACGGCAAATTCAAAATTATACCAGTCATTTATCAGGCATAGGATAAAAGTTGCTAAAGGCTTGCTTTCAGATCATATCGAAGATATTCAACAACGATTAAATAAAGGTGACAAAGTTTTGGTTGTTTGTAATACCGTAAAACAAGCTCAACATATTTATAAGCAATTAAAAGTCACAAAAAAAGTATTGTTGCATAGCGCTTTTAATGGAATTGACCGTAATAAAAAGGAAGCAGAACTAAAATCGGAAGAAGTCAAGTTACTTGTAGGAACCCAGGCAATTGAAGTCAGTCTGGATATTGATTACCATGTCATTTTTACTGAACTCGCACCGCTAGATGCTTTATTGCAACGGTTTGGCAGAATAAACAGGCATCAAATAAACGGGATATATCGTCCACCCTGTGATTGTATTGTTTTCGCCGAACGTAACGATGTGGATAAATATATTTATCGGAATGAAGAAATTATATCCCGAACATTAGAAGCACTTCGGGATATCGAAACACTTAATTCAGGTGTGATTGCAGAAATTGAATTACAAAAATACATCGATCGGGTTTATCCAAAATGGACGGAAAAAGATCAGGCTGATTTTGACAGGGTGTATAATCATCTTAAAATAGATGTAATGGAAAACCTTGCTCCTTTCATTTATGATTCACACCGTGAAGAGGATTTCGAAAAGCAATTTGATGGCATAAAAGTCCTTCCAATTATACTGGTTAGCGAATACAAAAAATCACTCGAACAAAACAAATTCATAAAAGCCGAAAGTTTGAAAGTTCAAATTAACCACCGTCGTTTTGTTCAATTTCTGAGAGAAAATAAAATATTTAAAGAAACAATTGTTTTAGAATTATTAAAAAACGAGAAACTAATTGAACAAAATACTTATATTATTGACAGTAAATACGATTCCATACTTGGCTTACAAATCGATATTGAAGAAAATATGAAACAAGATAAAATAAATATTTTGTAGTCAAACCTTGCAGGTTTGCTAGACCTGCAGGTTTTTAATACTTAAAAAAATAAAATCAATCATGCCCACAGGAACCCAATTCAACTACTTCATGATTTGCCACCGCAAACTCTGGCTTTTTGCCAATGGTATAAACATGGAGCATACCAGTGAACTTGTGGAAATGGGTAAACTTATTCACGAAACCTCCTACCCCCAGCGCTCCGAAAAGTACAGCGAGATTGAGCTCGATGGCG
>CAYWBC010000150.1:0-7531 GCA_964456285.1 uncultured Bacteroidales bacterium | reverse complement strand
GATACAAGATTTGCTGTGGCTGTGACAGTAAATCCTCTTCCAGCAACATCAGACATTACAGGGAATACAGTTCTCGCCTGCAATGCATCTAATGAAATCTACTTTGTGAATAATAACGCTAGCTCCAAGTACCACTGGGTTGTGCCTTCTGAAGCAACAATACTTAATGACACAAGCGGACTTGGAGTGAATTCAATATTGGTAAACTTCGGTACAGTAAGTGGAGACATAGAGGTCACTGAAACAACTGTTAATGGATGTTCCGGTGAAACCAAAACCCTTGAAATTCAGCTTTTGGGATGTGCATTAGTCGCCGATTTTGAGACAGATACTGCTACTACATGTCAGCAGTATACAATTCAGGTTTGGAGTACTTCTTCTGGTGTTTCAGGTAGTACAAGCTACAATTGGGATTTCGGAACAGATGCAGTACCTGCAACTGCTACGGGCCCTGGACCTCATGAAATATATTATACATCAGGAGGAGTGAAATCAATCGCACTAACAGTGGTTGATGGACTTACTGATATAATAATTAAGGATATTAACATTCTGGCTATCCCAGATATTTCAATAACAGGAGAAAATAGATGTGGAGATGGCGATGTTATTTTTGAAGCAAGTCCTGTTGATGCCGATGAAGTTGAGTTTTCGTATGATGCAGGATCATCAATAGCAGAAAGTGTTGGATCTGCTCCATACAACCATGTGGTCAGTTTAAATGAAAACGAATCAAGAGAAGTCTGGGTAAGAGCAGTAAACAGCACATATGGCTGTTATGGTGATTGGTCAGAAAGTATAGAATTAACTGCTTATCCTGTTCCTGTTACCGGAGAAATAATTACAGAAAGCTCTGTTGTTAGTCCTCCTGTTGATCATATAGATGTTGCATGTCGCAACGAATTAAAAACTTATACAGTAAATCCTACTCCTGGATCAACTTATAACTGGATTGTACCTGATCTTGGTATTCTGATCGTAGATTCTGAATCTATTGAAGTAAACTGGAACCTTAATGAGGGATCTTCTAATATAACAATCCGGGAAATTTCAGATCAGGGTTGTATGGGTAATATGCGTATCGAACAGGTTTATGTATCAGATCCGCAAATTGAACTTGGATCAGAACAAGAGATTTGTGAGGGAGAGAGCTATACATTCAATGCTCCAAATGGTTTCAGTTCATATCTATGGCATGATAACAGCACCAATACTGAATATACAAGTTCTGTTACTGAATCTGTCTGGGTAAGCGTTACAAATGAGTTTGAATGCACAGCTCGAGATACTTCAGAACTTATTGTTCATCCACTACCAACACTTGAATTAGGAAATGATACTTCCATTTGTGACGGTGAAGGCTATGAAATTTATCCGGGGGCATATTATACCTACTTCTGGACAGTAGGAAACAGCAATAGCACTGCAAGTTCGATAGTTGTTTATTCAGGTAATGGGACAGTCTCCTTGATTGTTACAAATCAATATTATTGCGAAGCTGAGGATGCAATTGAAATATTGCCTTGCGATCCGAGTCTATACTTTGGAGAAATCACTAACGTCTTTACACCAAATGGAGACGGCATCCATGAAACCTGGTTTATCAATAATATTCAAATGTATCCTAATGCCAAAATAGAAGTATTCGACAAAACGGGGCGTTTGGTATTCCATGTTGACGGAGGCTATGGAAACGATTGGGATGGAACATTCAATGGAAAACCATTGCCAATGGATACTTATTATTATGTTATTGATTTTAAATCAAATGATTTGGCACCAATAAATGGTACAGTTACAATTGTGAGAGATTAATAAAGTATAAATAATATATGTTAGTAATTATTATAGAAATCTAACCCACTTTGATGTTACTGATTAAGAAGAATACATATCTGCTTGTACTGTTAATGTTAATGTTTGGCAAATCATTCTGCCAACAACAACCTTTGTACAGTCATTTTACATTTAATAAGTATTTATTCAATCCTGCTTTTGCCGGAAGTGAACAAATAACAAGTATTAAACTAACCGGATATGAACAATGGGTTGGATTTAGCGGGGCTCCGAAGTTTCATACCCTCAGCTTTGATGGAAGAGTTTTTCTCGATATCAGGAAACCCAAAAGAAATGTTAGAAAAAAATTCAAACTCATAAAGCCCGGATCAATAGGTGCAGGAGTTACAATTTTTAATGAAAAATCCGGACCTCTCAGTCATACAGGGATTGCCGCTACTTATTCCTATCATATAAAAATCGATAAACAACAATTATCACTGGGAATCTCACCTGTACTTTCAAACTTAAGTCTAAAATCTAAAGATCTGGAACCCGCCACTACTACTTATGATCCTTTGCTTCAGGGAGGGAGATGGATCGTTGACTTCAATTTTGGCGCATTTTTTCTCGCAAGAGATTATTTTGCAGGATACTCAATACACCATCTTACCGGTTCTGTAATGCAGTGGGGTGGAGGTGGCAATCTCAATTACAGACTTAGAAGGCAACATTATTTCATGGCTGGATACAAATACTCTGCTACGCGTGACTTTACTCTGGAACCATCTACACTCATAAAAATTAAGGAGGGAAGCAAAATTGAATTGGACCTGGTTTTACAAGGCACGATCAAAAGATTCTACTGGTGCGGACTTTCCTATAAAACCACTCATGCATTCTCTATATTTGGGGGTTTAAATTACGACAGGTATTTCTTCACCTATGCATTCGATTATAACATTAGTAAAATAAGCAGGTATTCTTATGGTTCACATGAAATAATGCTTGCTGTGCAGCTAGGTGAAGTTTCGAAACGATATCGATGGTTAAATACTTACTAAAGTATTTGCAGGTTAGCGCTGAGGCAAGTCTAAGAAGCTACAAATAAACAAAAAAGAGGAAGTTATTAACCTTCCTCTTTTTTATGATTTAAATTATCTGTTTTATTAGCCTACCATCCCTGGGTTTGCTCAAGAACACCTTCTGAAAGTGTAATTTCAGTTTCAGGAATAGGTAGGAATCCACCAGTTTCGGCTCGATAAGTATCAGTATAAGTTGCATCGACTCCCTGATTCTTAATAGTAAAGCCAGAGGCTGCTGCATGAGCTTGTGCAATAATTCCCCAACGTTGAGTGTCAAAATGCCTTAATCCTTCACCTATAAACTCATGTTTACGTTCATTTTGAATCACTTCCTGTGTTACAGATGCAACAGGGTCTAGATCAACTCGTTCTCTAATATCGTTCACATAAGTCAATGCATTCGGACTTCCAAGTTCTGCAGACATAAGCATGATATCAGAAAACCGTATCAGAATATCATCCTGCATATTCCAAAGCTGCATATTATCAGGTGTGTTATATTGAATGAAAAAGATACTGGCTATTCTGCCTGAGGTACCATTTACATAATCGTAAATAGGCAGGTATTTCTTGCACCAAAGTCCACTTTCATGCACCTGGTTATCAGATCCCCAAACATAATCGTCTAAAATATCGCCCTCATCTGTTCCCGGAATATTCACATTCAGAATTGAACCTTCTCTTCTAAGATCGCCATCTTCAAAACTGTCCCATATTGTAGGAATAAGAGGTGCCCCTCCCCATCCCTGACCAAAAGGAATATGTTCTTGTTGACGTAAACCGGAATAAAGCACATGCTGATTAGAGTAACTTAACTCTTCACCATTTGATGGACTCCAACCAGCGTATATAGAATATTTGACAGCAAATACAGATTCTTTATTTAGTATAGCTCCATCTGCATATACCAGACCATTATTCGCTGCAAATGGGTAGTTTACATTTACATTTGCATAGGTCCAGTTATTACGGAAGTCGGTAAGCAATCCGTGACCGCTTCTGGCAATACAATCATCAAGCTCGTCAACAACATCTGCTGCGGTAAGAGTAGTACCATCCGGAAGGGCAATTGAAGATTGTCCATATAAACCAGTATAGTATAAAAATACACGACCCAGTAAGCCCTGAGCTGCCCATTTGGTTGCATGTCCATCACGGGCAACAAAATCTGCATTGGTGCTGCTAAATGGTGTAGAAGGCATTAATTCAATAGCAGTTTTCAGGTCAAGAGCAATCTGGCCGTACATTTGATCGGGTGTAGCCCTGGGTAAATTTGCCGGAGCAGGTTCTAATTTTAAAGGTACGGGACCAAAAAATTGTGAAAGTCGGAAATAAAAATAAGCACGTAAGAAGTATGCTTCCCCTAAAGCCTGATCTTTGGCATCCAGATCTGTATATTCTGCCTGATCGAAACGACTTAAAATTAAATTTGCACGCAATATTCCCTGCCAACTTGTTTCAAAAAGGTCCAAGTAGTAATCAGGAGATTGAACTTGATAAGCCCCAGTGGCATGGAAACCATCGTCATTTGATCCTCCGCCAGCCATGTGCAGATCTGATATCAATTCAGCAACCATAAACGGATTGTTGTTACCCGCTTTTATAGGAATAGCAGCATAGGCTCCAGCCAGTGCCTCCTGTATATCATCCGGTGTTTTGTAATAGCTCTCATCTGATTTTTGGTACAAATTCTTTTGCTCCAGAAAATCTTCGCTACAACCTATTGCAAATATTACTATTGCAATGAATCCAAGGAATTTTATATTTTTCATAACAATTTGCATTTTTTAATTAAAAAGTTACATTTAATCCAACCATCCATGTCCGAGATTGAGGATACAATCCCAAATCCATACCAGAACCCCATGGAAAATCATTGTCAGGATTATTATCATCGGTTGGTGAATAGGCAACCTCTGGATCCAGACCAGAATATTTAGTAAAAGTATATAGATTATTCACAGCTCCGTAAATTTTTAGTTGCTGAAATGGCGGGTTCTTGAACAACTTAGCTATATCATAGCCAATAGTTAAATTGCTGATCCGGAAAAAGTCACCATCTTCAATATAAATATCAGAGACTTCTCTCCAATTTTGGTGACCACCCCTCATTAAACGAGGTATTTTATTAGAGGTGCCTTCACCATGCCATCTGTTGTCATAAACTTCTCTTGTATAATTATGGCGATAGTTATCAACTGAGCGATAATTCTTTGCAATCTGCATTCCGGCCTGACCATATCCTGTCAATTGCATATATATACCCTTATAGTCAAGATTGATCTGAATACCATAAATATATTTAGGATGTGGACTCCCAATCATTACTTTGTCATCACTATTTATTACACCATCGTTGTTCTGATCAACAAAGCGAACATCTCCTGGTGCCTGATTATCGTAATAAGGGTCTCCATCTGGCCCAACCCAGGCAGCAACTTCATCATCGTTCTGCAGAATACCATCGGTTTCGTAGCCCCAGAAATAACCGATAGGATAACCTGCTTCACAACGAAACATTTCTGTTGCACCCTGAAATAACACATTAGTTGGTCCGTGAATGATTGAATCAGAACTTGGTAACTCAACCATCTCATTTTTATTGTAAGCAAAGGTTCCGGATATACCGTAGCTAAAGTCACCAGCACGTCCGTTGTACCGCAACATCATTTCAATACCTGAGTTTCTCACCAATCCACCATTTATATAAGCTGGATCTGTTCCATTCATAACACTTGCAGGAGGAAGTACTAACCAGTCTTTTGTGTTTTTCTGGTACCAATCGAAAGAAAACTGAATCTGATTATTTATAAAATTCATATCTAACCCGGCATTTATCTGTTCAGATGTTTCCCATGATACATCAGGATTAGGTATTCTTGCAGCAGTTGAACCAACAGTCGTAATATTATGCTCAGGACCAAAATAGTAATTTTGCCCTTCAGTGCTAATGTTTGCTAAATAATTGAAATTACGGCCAAGTGTTTGATTCCCATTCTGACCCCAGCTAACACGCAACTTTGTAAAGCTTAACCAATTTCTGGTATTCTCCATAAAAGACTCGTTGGAGAGAATCCAACCAGCAGAAACTGATGGAAAGTATCCCCATTTTTTGCCTTTGGCGAAATTTGAAGAACCATCAGCCCTGATTACAGCTGTAAACAGGTACTTTTCTCTAAAATCGTAAGACAAACGGCCAAAATAAGAAGCCATTGCCCATCCGTAATCATCTCTTCCTTTGAGAAGTGCAAAGCCTGCATTTTCTGCATCAATTGGAGGGAAATTATCAAGATACCCATATTCCGGATCGTAAAAATTGCTGTTTTGATCCTCACCCTCAATTTTAAGACTGCGGGCGTTTCTTGTTGCCTCCTGACCTATCAGCACTGTAAAATTATGCTGGTCCTGTAAATTAAAGGTATAAGTTACAGTGTTTGTAAAAGTCCAGGTAAAACCTTGATACATTTGCTGGTTTACCTTATCGTTTACATCATTACTTACTGTACTTAGTTGGTATGGAGGAGTCCAGTGGCGGCTAGAACCGTTCCAGTTATTAATACCAAAAGATGAACGCAATGTAAGTCCTTGTACTGGCTGAACTTCCAGGAACACATTCCCAATAATGGTGTTGTTGTTATTGGTGTTCCATTTGGATTCATTCTCCATAGAAGCTATGGGACTTCCCTCTTGAGTATTAAAGGGGATTGCATAATGATATGGATAGGCAGGATCATTAATAGAATCAGCGTACGCAGGTAAAAATGGACTTGTAACCAACATATTATGTAGATCGTTCCAGTATATATTACCGGTTCGAAGAGTTGGAGATTTATGGTTAATATATGTGAGATTCTCTCCAAAAACAATAATATCCCTTCCTCCTTGTTCCCAGAGAATATGCTTAGAATTCAAACGTAAGTTTATCCTTTTGTAGGTGTGATTTGCCTGTTTTCCTAAAATACCTTCCTGTTCAAGATAAGAAGCTCCTAGAGAATAAGTAGATTTTTCAGATCCGCCGGTTATATTTAAGCTGTGACTTTGTATAGGTGCATTCTTATTTTTTATTTCTTCAACCCAGTTAGTACCAGACCATTCTCCACTTTCAATCTGATCCCAATTTGGAACATCGGCAGCAAAATCATATTCTCCTGATCCTGCATTAACACTTGCTTCATTCACAGCGTTTGCATATTCCTGCGCATCTAAAAGTTGAGGCTCATTATACATGTTCTGCCATCCAAAATATCCACTGTAGGAAACAGAAGTTTTATCTCCACGGTTTCCGTGCTTAGTTGTAACAAGAACAACCCCGTTTGCAGCACGTGATCCATAAATAGCGGCAGATGCTGCATCTTTCAAAATATCAATGCTCTGAATATCTGAAGGACTTAAATTATCAATATTCCCAACAGAAATTCCATCAACAATATATAAAGGAGTGAAATCACCGGTAGTACCAATACCACGAATAAAAATTTTATTTCCGGAGCCGGGAACGCCACTGTTTTGGGTTATACTTACCCCGGGTGTAAGCCCCTTCAAAGCATTCATACTTGAAGTAGTATTCAAGGATTCAATATCTTCGCCGCTAACGTTGATGTTTGCACCAGTATTCAGTTTTTTCTTCTGAACACCATAACCGATAACAACGATTTCATCCAAACCGATAA
>CAYWBC010000149.1:0-7540 GCA_964456285.1 uncultured Bacteroidales bacterium | reverse complement strand
AATGAGCCTTGGTAAACATAGAATGACTCACATTAGAATTCATCAATAAATGGAAGGAATAATGATCAACAATATCCTATCAAACTTTATTGTTTTAATTCATCTATTATTCATTTTGTTTGTTTTAGGGCCTTTCTTATACTAAGGTTGACCAGAGTAGCCTGGATCCATAGTCTTGATCTTTAATTTTTCAATCTATGGAATCATTCTATACAATAGTCTAAAACACAAATACATAAAATAATCACTGCTGAAATATTGACAATTGAATTCAATTTTTGTATTTTAGCTAAGGGAATTGAGTACTAGGCGATATTTAGAATTTTTGTGCCGGATCAATACATTTTTTCAGACAGTTATTTTTCATTAGGCAGATTATAGTAAATTGTATTCTTTATTTTATGATTTTGATATCTGTGAGTAATTTGTGAGGAAGTTAAAGGCAGAATGCAATTGATGGCCGGAAAAACAATTTAACTGAATTTTTGTTGATGCACATATGTAGATGTTTAATCATTGTTGCACGCCATTTAGTCAATTCAAGGAGTTAAAAAGGTTTACTTAAACAAAAAGCAATCATTAATTAAAATTATTGAAATAATTTTCAAGCTATAATAATGCCGTTAAATCCAATACGCATGAAAAAGAAAACTAAACTCTTGATCCTGATGTCAATGATTACTTTAGTAATGCAGGCACAGGAAGAAGTATTTACATCAAACATCCAGACATCCGATGCTCAAACTATCTCTATGGGACTAAATACGGGAGAATCTTCTATAGAGAAAATTGAAGAACCAGCAGCCTTGCCCATCACTGATCATACTAATACTGATTTCGAAATGGCTGCAACAGATATTGAAATAATAACACTTCAGGAGAAAAAGGATTTGAGCTTTTCTCTCACTACATCTGCAACCTCTGAAGATGAGAGCGTTATACTTAGTATAGACGAATTCGATGGCTTAAATTATACGCTCACTGATCTGGATGGTCGCATCCTGGAAGCCAACTCCATAGTTAGTGTAGAAACTCCTATGGAATTCACCTTCCTGATTCCCTCTGATTATTTTATTGAAGTGTCATCTAATGAAGAAATACTGATGAAATTTAAGGTAGTTAAAAAGTAGAATTACGATGTGTGGTGATCCACATTTCTCAGTTCAATTAGACGAAATTATCAATTACTATATTAAACTCGTTTTAAAACTTCTGTTGCTTTAGGAGAAAGTGCGGGAGTTTTATTTGCATTGTTTTAATCCTTATTAACAAGATTCCAGAGAAGATTTTTCTCTTTTTAGAAATTTGTACTTTTATATAAATCAAACTCCACAAATATGAAAACACTAAAAAATCTTGTTCTAATTTTGGTCTGCTGCCTAAGCTCATTGATTATAGCTTGCAACAGACAGAAAACTCTCAAAACAGTTACCGTGCCTTTTGTAGCTGATGCTTTGGGTGAGTATAAATATGTTGGACCCGATACCCTGCCGAATCCTAAATGCTCCGATTCCCTTTCCGCATGGCGAGCCATTGTCGATGTCAAAGGAACCGGCACTCCTGTTGGTAAATTTACTGCCTACTTTGATTTCTGTGGTGATGCCGAAAGCCATTATGGAAATGCTTTTGCATACCTGGTCGCTGAAAATGGAGACACTCTTTTCATTGATGCCTCAGGTCAGGTAATGGAAGGAAGGCTTGATGAGCATCCTGAATTTGTCATCTCTTATTGGAAAGATTCAATTAATATTACCGATGGAACTGGGAAATACAAAGGAGCAAGGGGCAGTATAATAACGAATGATTACAATAGCTCAGAAGATCTTTTTTCGCACCATCACTGGTCAGGGACACTTACTCTCCCTCAAAACCAATAGTAACGGGCGCCTGACAGGAAATTTTTTCTTCCAATCCAATACTGACAGGTTCGTGCAAGGGCGCTGTCAGTGTTTATAAATATATGGATTTTTTCAAGCCATTGTTCTGGCAATAATGGCATCCAATGTTTGATACACCAGGTAAGCCGCCAGCTTTGTTGTGCGTTGGTCCGGATCGTATTTGGGATTCATTTCGGCGATGTCGCAGGCAATTACCTTTCCTGTAGCGAATATTGTTTTTAACAGTTGAAATACTGCTCTCTTGTCGACACCCGATATAGATGGGGCACTTACACCCGGAGCATCTGTCATATTAAAAACATCCATATCAATGGTCAGATAAACACCATTTGATTCTTTAATGAAATTCCTTATCAGGATGTTAATTTGCTGAACCTCATTCTGAATCAACTCATCTCCCGGAACAAAACTAACATTGAGATTCTCAGCCTTATTGAACAGTGATTTGGTATTTGCATGAGGCTGTATACCTAAACAAAGATAATTGAAACCAATTGCACCAGAAGTACATAAGTTGGCAATTTGAGCAAAAGAAGTGCCTGAATTAGCACCCTCAGAAAAATCACGAAGGTCAAAATGAGCATCGAAATTGATTATTCCAACACAAGATTTAGATCCTGTTTGTGAATCAAAAACACCCTTGTATCCTCCGAAAGATACTTCATGCCCGCCACCCATAATTACAGGAAAATATCCTTCTTTCAATACTTTGGAAACTACAGAAGCAAGTTCATCCTGGGCTTCTTCCAGTTTTCCGGCCCTGCACTCTACATTGCCGACATCTGCAAGAATGACCGAGGTTTTATCAAAATGCCAGGCGAAATTCCCACAAGCTCTCCGAATTGCATTTGATCCTTCATAAGCCCCTATCCTGCCATGATTTCTTCTTACACCTTCATCGCAAAGGAATCCAAGCAATACAACTCCTTTCTGATGTCCTTTGAGTTTTGGCAAGCCAGCAGATTGTAGATCACACAAATGTATTACCTGGTGCCAACGTAAATCAGATTCACTTCCGGGATGATCCATTCTCCCTTTCCATAACTCATTTGAAGGAGGTTTATACATGGTTCTGTATTGTTTATGAATTGTATACGAGCTTCCCTTTTTTCCAGACTTTGACTGGTTTAATCTTTCCCTGGTTGTATATAATTTCCCGATAGTCCTGTACAGGAAATGCGGAAAAATCTGCCAGGTTCCCTGTATCCAGAATACCACGATCATTGAGATTCAGTGCTGCAGACGAACGGAACGTAATGGCGGCCAATATCTCTGCGATACTTAGTTTTTCATATACTCCCAATATGGAAGCCTGCACAAGCAGATCACCCATGGGTGCTGTTCCGGGATTCCAGTCGCTGCCCATCGCCAGACTTGTTCCTGCATTAAGCAGTTTACGCGCCGGAGCAAAAGGCACTCCCAAACCCAGAGAGGCACCTGGCAGCGCAACTGGTATTGTTTTGGATTTTATCAATTGTTCTATTTCAAACTCACCGGAAGCTTCAAGGTGATCGGCACTCAATGCTCCGGCAACAATGGCTATTTTGCTTCCCCCAGAAGTAAACTGATCGGCATGGACTACTAAATCAAACCCAAGTTTTTTTGCTTGATTAAGATATTTTTCTGCCTCTGAGGAAGAAAAAGCACCTTCATCTACATAAATATCCACCCTGTGCGAAAGCTTATTTTTCATTACTACAGGAAGTAAATCTCTGACAATTTCTTTTAGGTATTCAGAGGCAGTTCCTTTAAAATCAGCTGGAAGCATATGTGCTGCAAGACAGGTGGCTACCAGGTCGGGAGCTACATTTTTATTGGCCTGATAAATGGCCTCAAGTATTTTTATTTCTGATTCCGTTGTCAGTCCATAGCCACTCTTTACTTCTATGGTAGTTGTACCAGTCGCCAAAAGTGCATTCGCTCTTGATCGTGTATTTCTGTAAAGTTTATCTGAAGATGCCTGCCGTGTATTCAATACTGTGCTCCAGATTCCTCCTCCCTGTTTTGCAATTTCCGTATAGGATTTTCCTTCAAGCCTCAGAGCAAAATCATTTACACGTGATCCTGCCCAGCAAATATGGGTATGCGGATCTACAAAACCGGGAAACAGAACCTGCGGATCCTTAATCTCTTCAATAGTCTTCTCATCATACTTGTAGTGTTTGAAAAGCCTGTTGAAATCACCAAATTGAACAATTTTTTCATCCTCAACAACAATGCCTGCATCAGGAATAATTTCAAGTTGCGCATCACTCAGTGGGCCTTTCAAGGGAAGTCTGCGCATAGTCACAATCTGCGTAAAGGGGCCTATTAATTTCTTAGTACTCATCATTTGTTTACAAAAATTTCAAATCAAATGTAGAAAGATTATTTACAGCATCTTCGTAGCCTGCATCTGCATGACGAAAAATCCCCATAGCTGGATCATTGTAAAGAACCCGCCGAATGCAGCGTCCGGCTCTTTCCGTACCATCGGCCAACACCACCATGCCTGCATGCTGTGAGTATCCTATTCCCACTCCACCTCCATGATGGAAGGAAACCCAGGTTGCTCCTCCACTTGTATTTGCCATCAGGTTAAGCAAGGGCCAGTCTGAAATGGCATCACTCCCATCCTTCATCCCTTCTGTTTCCCGATTGGGCGAGGCTACCGATCCACAATCGAGGTGATCGCGACCAATCACAATGGGAGCTTTTACTTTGCCACTTTTTACCAACTCATTAAACAGTTGTCCTGCTTTTTCTCGTTCTCCCATTCCCAGCCAGCAAATACGTGAAGGCAAACCCTGAAAAGCTACTTTTCTCCTGGCCTCCTGTAACCAGTATATTAAATGCTTGTTCTGAGGGAAAGCATCAATCAATGCCTGATCGGTAGTATATATATCTTCTGGATCTCCCGAAAGAGCAACCCACCGAAATGGACCTTTCCCATCGCAAAACAAAGGACGAATGAATTCCGGGATAAATCCCTGATAGTCGAAAGCATTTTTTTCTCCTCCCTGGCGGGCAAATTCTCTCAGGTTATTGCCATAATCGAAAGTAATACTCCCTCGTTTTTGCATTTCAAGCATAAAACCAACATGACGAGCCATGCTTTTCAATGATTTTTCTTTATAAGTTTCGGAATCTTTCTTTCGTAAATCAAGAGCTTCCTCCAGCGATAACCCGTGAGGAACATAGCCATGTACCGGGTCATGAGCAGAAGTTTGATCAGTAAGAATATCAGGAATAATATCATCTTTTAGCAACTGTTCCAGTACAACACCTATATTACCTACCAATCCTACTGAAATGGCTTTTCCTTGTTCTTTTGCCTGTAAAACCCAATCTTTTGCTTCTTGATAATCTGATGTCATTCTATCGATATAGCGGGTTTTCAATCTTTTTTTAATGTGTTCCTTATCAACATCAATGCCCAGAAACGTTGCGCCTGCCATTGTAGCAGCCAGAGGCTGAGCACCTCCCATTCCTCCCAAACCACCGCTTACCAGTAATTTATGACTTAAATCTCCATTAAAATATTTTCTCCCGCATTCGGCAAAGGTTTCGTAAGTTCCCTGTAAAATACCCTGTGTTCCAATATATATCCAGCTTCCGGCGGTCATCTGTCCGTACATGATCAATCCACGTGCTTTTAGTTCTTCGAATTTCTCCCATGTGGCCCAGGCTGGAACCAAGTTACTATTTGCTATTAGCACCCTTGGTGCTTCAGGGTGTGATCGTATCAAACCTACCGGTTTGCCTGACTGTACCAGTAAACTATGTTCTTCATCAAGTTCCATCAAACAGCGGATAATATCTTTCACTGCCTGAGGATTACGGGCTGCCTGCCCGGTGCCTCCATATACAATCAGGTTTTCAGGATCTTCAGCTACCTCAGCATTCAGATTATTTAATAACATGCGCAAAGGAGCTTCTGTTTGCCACGATCTGCAATGCAAATCAGAGCCTATTGGTGCTTTATAAGATGGATGAGTAGCATAAGTATCAATAAATTCCGAATATTTCATCATGTTCGTTTTTAAAATCCAGTCCATGTTTTTTGGCTAACTGGCTGGTTAATTTTGTTAATTCTCTACTTCGTAAAATATCTATGGATTTGTTCATCTCGTCAGCAAGTATATGATCGCTCTCTGCAAAGGGAATAATATTTCTTACATGAGCATGACAAGCATCCATCAGTATACCAGACTTCAGGGGCTTTCGGAATTCAAATCCCTGTGCTGAGGTCATCAATTCAATACCCAGAATTTTTTCAAGATTTTCTACAATATTTAAGGCCTTACGTGCACTAATCGATCCCATGCTTACATGATCTTCCACACCCAGGGAAGTAGGAATACTATCAGCACTGGCCGGGAAACACATGACTTTATTTTCGCTGACCAGGGCTGCTGTGGTATACTGACAAATCATAAATCCTGAATTCAGTCCCGTTTCTTTCATTAGTAATTTTGGCAGACCTTCCACCTTTTCCATGAGGGAGAGATATATTCGACGGTCAGAAATATTTCCAAGTTCCGCTGCCGCAAAAGCAACATAATCTAATGGAAGAGCAATGGGTTGTCCATGGAAATTACCCCCACTAATAGATTTTCCTTTTTCAAATATTATCGGGTTGTCTGTTACGGAGTTTATTTCAACATGAAGCATTTCTTTTAAATGCAGCCATGAATTACGCGATGCACCGTGAACCTGAGGTATACAGCGCAATGAATATGGATCCTGCACACGAGTACAATTACGATGTGACTGAACAATTCTTGAATTTTTCAGAAGAATTCGTACGCGCCTGGCAACATAGGCATTGCCTACATACGGACGCAACTTATGCAATTCCTTATCGAAAGCTTTCACTGAACCCATCATAGCTTCCAAATTCATTGCAGCAATAATATCTGCCATATCAAGACAATTTTGCAGGCGATCAAGTACATGAATACTAAATGCACTGATGAATTGTGTTCCATTAATCAGGGCCAAACCTTCTTTGGGTCCCAGATCAACAGGCTTCATCTGATGTTGTATTAATATCGTATCAGTATTATATTTGGTACCCTTATACCAAACCTGTCCAAGTCCTATGAGAGGCAGAAAAAGATGAGCCAGGGGCGCCAGATCGCCCGAAGCACCTACCGAACCCTGAGAAGGCACACATGGAATTATGTCATGATCGATATGCCACTGAATACGTTCCAGTGTTTCCAGTGCTATGCCAGAATATCCCTGAGCCAGAGCATGTACTTTCAAAATCAGCATCAATTTAGCAATGTATATAGGAATGTTCTCGCCTACGCCTACACTATGGCTTTTCAAAAGATTGTACTGAAGTTTTTTAGTATCCTCACCTGAAATTAAAGTGGTGCACAGGGATCCAAAACCCGTATTGATACCATATACAGTTTTCTTTTCTTTTACAATATCAAGCACATTCTGACGACTTTGGTTAATACGCTGCATAGTATCAGAAGAGAATATTGCCTTCATGGATCCCGAACAGATATCCAATGCTTTACCTGCTGTTAATTCATGTTCTCCGTAATGAAATACAGAATCATCCGACTTATGTATCTTATGAATCACATTAACAAGAATTTGAGTTATTGTACAAGTTAAGAAATGAATACTATACTTTTTATGAG
>CAYWBC010000148.1:0-7608 GCA_964456285.1 uncultured Bacteroidales bacterium | reverse complement strand
GTTATTTCAATTGAGGTACCTTCTTCATTCCACAATCCATCATTATTTGTGGCTTTTACGCGAAATATATAGTCTCCCGAATTTAAATTGGTATATGTAGCAGTGCGGGAAGTACCAACATACTGCCAATCCTCATCAAAGCCTTCCATCATGTAAGCATATTGGTTTTTAGCAGGTGAGTTATAATTTAAGGCAGTAAACTCAATTGAAAAAACCGATTGCTTATAATTAAGCCAAATATGATCTTCTTTTGAAATGTGTTTTTTCAATACCTGGTTATCATCACCCACTTTTACTGAACGATTAAAGATTTTAAAATCAGTAAGCATTATTTTTGGTACAATCGGATTATCCACTATCTCTTCAGGTTTGAAATATGTAAATCCTTCATTTCCGCCAAAGAAAATATATCCATCTTTACTGGTTTCATATACAGAAGGGATAAATTCATTGTTCTGTAAACCATCTTCAACTGTATAAAGTCTGGCTGCTTCAGTTTTGTAATTAAAACTGAATAATCCGATATTTGTACTTATCCATAAGTCTCCTTTATTATCACTTGCTATACCATATATAGCATTGGAAGGCAAACCGTTGTTAGTGTTGAATACTGTGAAGTTGTCAGCCTTGGGATTGTACCTGTTCAGTCCATTTTTGGTTCCAAACCATAGGTTCTTTTTAGCATCTTCGTGTACACAAAAAATAATGTTATCTGAAATGCTTGCACTGTCCTTTTCATCGAAATAATAATTCTTGAAATTGTCCATTGCATAAATGTAGCGCCCCAATCCAAACTGTGTGGCAAACCAGAGTCTTCCCTCGGAATCTTTAAATATTTTGTTTGTTGTATTACTGGAGATATCACCCTGCCATTCATCCCCTATCTGGTAGTTTTTTATTTTGATACTCTTTCTTGTGTCAAATTTATCTATTCCCTGACGATGATACGAGATCCAAAGTATATCATCTTCTACAAACAGGGTTTTGATATTGTTGCCGGTAATTGATCTTTTGTTTTCATCATCATGCATGAATACTTCAGATTTACCCGTTGCTTTGTTGAAGTGATTTACACCTTCGTTCATTGTTCCTACCCAAAGATACCCGGGTTCAGCATCGGTAATGGCAAAGATATATTCATCACTGATACTATGTGGATCATCGGGATCGTGCCGGTAATGCGTGAAGGTTTGGGTATTTATATCAAATTTACTTAGCATTCCTCCAACTTTTGTACCCACCCATATATCTCCATCACGATCCTGGAAGATAGTCTTCACCTTGTTATTCATTAAACCAGACTCTGAAAAATTGTCTTTCAGATTATGAAATACTTTTCGATAAGGGGAGTAGAAATTAATACCACCGTCAAAAGTCCCTATCCACAGATTCGAGTCTTTATCAACGAATAGGCATTGAGGTACATTTGAGTTTATTCCTGTTGGATTGTATTTACTGGCAGTGTAGTTTATAATTGCTTTTGAATCTTGCTGTTCATTGAAAATTCCATATTCTCGTATGGCATACCATTCAGCTCCCTGATAATTTGTAAGGATATCAGTGAATACAAATCCGGGTTTATCTTCAGTGAATAGGTTTTCTTCAAATTCAATATTTGTAACCGATGGGGTATAATAGCGATTAAATGTTCTTGTTATTGCCAATACTCCAGATTTATATGGAATAATTTTTTCAAACTCCTCACCCCGATACAGATGTGTGAATGTTTTGGTTTTGCGATCGAACAAATCCAAACCTGTCCGTGATCCGATCCATACCTGGTTATTTGAATCGAAATAGAGATCCAGTACGGAACCTGCACATATTGTACGATCATCTTCCGCATCATGTGTATATACAGTTATCGAATCATTTTCCTGATTATAAATAGCCATTCCCATATTTGTGGCCAGCCAGATATTATTGTTTTCATCAAATACTATTTTTCTAATGCTTGCATTTGTTATATCTGGCATTTTGGGAAAAATAAATCGTTTGAAATTGTCTTGCTCCTTATCAAACCTGCAAAATCCCTGGTAGGTTCCAACCCATAAATACCTGGGATTTTCTTCTGTGATGTACAAAATCAGGTCATGGTTGATAGTGCTGGAATCTGTTGGTGAGTACTTATATTCCTTAAATGTGTACCCATCATAGCTTGCAAGTCCATTATACGTGGCAAACCACATCAGTCCGTCACTATCCTGAAAAATTTGCAAAACATCATTTGAAGGCAATCCATTACTTTGCGTAATATGCTCGAAATGGATATTGCTATTTGCCAAGAGAATTGATGAAAATAATAATACAATATAAGTCAGTATTTCCTTCATAATCATTCAAATCGGCCCATACAATTGTATGAATATACGCTTTTTTTTGAGAATACAATGAATATATAAATCGTGATATTTTATGATATTCGGGAATCTATGAAAAGCAAAAAAGCTAACGGGATAATTGAATGAGTGTGTACCAAATAAACTTCGGCGTTTTGATAACTTAAGATGGATGCTTGATTTGTACAATTAATAATTAGGTTTTTAACCTGATTAAAGTTAATTATTCTCTGCCTTGATAAAATCGATCCAACAAGATCTGGGGCTGTTTGTGTCATTTTATTGGTAGTTTCTATAGGGGGTGATTGTACTTTTTTTGTCATATATTTTAGAACTATTATTGATTTACAATTACTAAAAAAATGCTTATTCCCAATCAAAAAAAATACAAAATATATACCTTAGAGACCTAATCTCGAAAAATAAAAAATCTAGAGTGAAAAGAAGGGATTGTATATTTACTGTTAAGCTACAAAAATGCTTTACTTTCCCGGTATTAATATTGTTTTTAATGTTTATACAAACAATTGCAATAGCCCAGGAAATTAGTGATGAGATAGTATCCAATTACAATACCCGTTTTATAAAAGCAATTGGACTAGATGAAAATTTAATAAATGGGCTTAAATATATGAGCCAGTATAATAATATAATTGGGCATGTATTTTTTGGAGAAAATGAATTCAAGTCCGGATCTCTTGTTTTAAATAATAAAACATATACCAATGAATCTTTAAAATACGATCTTGTTAAGCAGAATGTAATATTAAGTTATAAAACTTCGCTTCAGGGTATAAATTACATCGTTTTGCAAAAAAATCTTATCACTGAGTTTGAATTGGATGACAAACATTTTGAAAAACTTTATTTTCCAAAAACAGATACACAGTTTTTTCAGGTCGTTAGCAAGAATAGCATTAAGTGTCTTTATTTTTGGGAGAAAACATTAGAAATCAATCCTCAATCAGTACAAAATTATTTTGAATATTCTGATCAGAGTAAAAAAACTTATCTTGTAATTAACAATGATTTAAAACAATATTCGGGTAAACACTCATTTATTAAATTATTTCCTGAAGATCTGCAAAAACCAATTAACAAATACATTAGCAAGCAAAAGTTAAATATTAAAACTGCATCTGAAAAATCAATTATAGAATTAATTGAATTTTGTGAAAGCCTTATATCCGAAGAATTTAAATTATGAGATTACGACTGTGCCTTACAATAATAGTAGTTTTGAATTTATCTTCGCTGATTGCACAGGATGAA
Source organism: uncultured Bacteroidales bacterium (assembly GCA_964456285.1). Taxonomy (GTDB): domain Bacteria; phylum Bacteroidota; class Bacteroidia; order Bacteroidales; family UBA10428; genus UBA10428. The sequence goes on along the minus strand of CAYWBC010000148.1, from coordinate 3,997 downwards.
GAAATATACATTAGTGGAAATTTTATAAATACTCCTTTTACAGAATTTGCCAACCAGATTGAAAGTACAACAGATATTAGATTTTATTATCTGGACGAATGGGTTGAAACCATTAAAATAAATGCAAATGGCGACAGCTTATTACTGCAGAAGGTTCTTAATGATAACCTGGATAAAACTGGCTTGCATTTCTATATTAGTCCTTTAAAAACAGTGTTTTTAACTAAAGGTGAAGAATTGATTACAAAATTACCTGAATATTCTAATAAGAATGTACGTGAAATTGAAGAAGACAAAAAAAATGAGAAGGAGCTTACTGATATTGAAAATATTTACCTTGAAAGCTATAATTACAATTTAATTGAAACCAAATACATTGGTAAGAGAAAGGCTGGTTTTGAAAGTAAAACAGAGGTAATATCTGGTAAAATTACAGATAAAGAATCAGGGGAGGGATTAATAGGGACTACAATATACTTCAAGGAAATTGAAAAAGCTTGTGTAACTGACATAAACGGACATTATTCTATCGCACTAAAACAAGGCAAATATAATGTAAGCATTAATTGCCTGGGGATGAAAGAAATAAAATACATAGTTGAACTGTATTCAAGTGCCACCTTTGATATTGAAATGAGCAAATCGCTAATCCCTATTGATGAAGTAACTGTAAAGGCCAACGATTATCATAAGGTTAAGGGAATGCAAATGGGTTTTGAACGCATTACAGCTAAAGAAATTAAAGAAATTCCCATGGTTATGGGTGAGAAGGATATTTTAAAAGTAGCTGCCATGCTGCCCGGTGTCCTTAATGTTGGTGAAGGATCCTCCGGATTTAATGTCAGAGGAAGTGCTACCGACCAAAATATGTTTTATATTAACAAAGTTCCTGTTTATAACACCGCTCATTTATTTGGGTTTTTTACATCTTTAAGCCCTGACATTGTTAAAGATTTTTCATTTTATAAAAGTAGCATACCTGCAAAATACGGCGGTAGGTTAGCTTCCTTTTTCGATATTACCGCAAGGCAAGGAAACAAAAAAAAGTATACTGCCCGAGGGAGTATAAGCCCCATTACAGCGCAGGTTGCAGTGGAAGGGCCCATTAAAAAAGATAAAAGTTCGTTTATTATAAGTACACGTTCCACCTATTCAGATTGGATCCTTACAAAGCTACATGATGCAGATTTAAGAAATAGTAAGGCGCATTTTCATGATCTTGCTACGAATTTTACTTTTGAACCAAATGAAAAAAACATATATAGAGTTTTTGGCTACTATAGTTTTGATAAAATATCACTGGCAGGAACAAATCATTATGAATATTCAAACATTGGTTTCTCATCAAACTGGTGGCATCAGTATTCAAACAGGCACAGTTCAGAATTTGCATTAATCTATTCCAACTATCAGTATAGCAACCTTGACAGTGTAAATAAGGTGAGCGCTTATAAACAGCAATACAGTATAAACCATTTGGAATTTAGATCAGATTTTTCATATCTGCCCAATGAGAAACATACCATAAAATATGGACTCAGTTTAACTCATTATAAGCTTGACAGAGGCATTGTTGAACCTGTTGGAGCACAGTCTACAAGACAAACTGAAAACTTAGGCATTGAAAACGGTGTTGAAGGAGCAGTTTATCTTTCAGATGAATATAAAATAACGCGTTGGTTTTCATTGTATGCTGGAATAAGGTTCAGTTATTTTGCCTATTTAGGACCAAAAACAGTTTTTACATATGAACCAGGAAGCCCAAAAACCGAACAATCCATTATAGATACAAAAACATATAATAATGGAAAGCTAATTAAAAATTATTCACAACCAGAGTACAGGGTAACTGCCAATTTTAGCACCGGAGCCAATAGCTCAATTAAGCTGTCCTATAACCGCACCCGACAGTATTTATTCATGCTCAGTAATACAATTGCCATTTCACCCACTGATCAGTGGAAATTGTGTGATTATAATATTACACCGCCAATTAGCGACCAGATATCCGTTGGGTATTATAAAAACATATTCCGTCAAAACATTGATTTGTCTGCTGAGGTTTATTATAAGGAAATGACCAATGTTATTGAATATAAAGATGGTGCCAACCTGATATCAAATAAATATGTTGAAAGGGATGTATTACATGGAAACCAGGAAGCATATGGGATTGAATTCATGGCTAAAAAGAACAGCGGTAAATTATCAGGGTGGTTGTCTTACTGTTATTCACGGTCAATAGTAACTGTTGATGGAGAATATAACTGGCAACAAATTAATAATGGCCTGCCTTTCCCCTCCAATTACGATAGGCCAAATTCATTTAACGGAGTACTAAATTATAAAGTAAACAGACGCCTGAGTTTTTCCTTTAACATAGTCTATAATACAGGAAGGCCGGTAACATACCCACTGGCTGTTTTTTATGTAGACGGTATGGAACAGGCCTACTATTCCGAAAGGAACAAATATAGGATCCCAGATTATTTCAGACTCGATTTTTCAGTAAACCTGGAAGGTAATTTGGTTGCCAGGAAACTGGGACATAGCTATTTTATGTTTAATGTATATAACCTTACTGGCAGAAAAAATGCCTATTCTGTTTATTTTCAAACAGAAGATGGGAAAATACAGGGATATAAGTTGTCGATTTTCGGTATGCCAATAATCACTGTCTCCTGGCACTTTAAATTAGGAAATTATGCAAGCGATTAGATTGGTTCTATTGTTTTGCATAATTTTTTGTGCGTTTAATGCTTGCATTGAACCATTTACACCCAAGATTGGTGGCGGAGAACAATTGATTGTTATAAATGGAGCAGTAACCGATGAAGAAGGATACCAATATGCTGAAATTTCTTATACATCGTCTTTCGATAACCCGGAATTTAATCCCATTAATGATTGCCAGGCAAAAATAATTGATGACAGAGGTAATGAATTTAATATGGAGAATTATTCTTATGGAAAATACAGAACCTGGATTGAAAAACAATACCTGCAAACTGGTGATCAATATAAAATTGAAGTAGTATTAAATAATGGGAAAAAATATGAATCGGAATTCGATACTTTGCTTCCATGCCCTGATATTGATAGAATTTATTTTGAATCAAAAAATGTGATCCCTGATGATCCTGAATTACCACCTCAACAAGGTATTCAGTTTTATATTGATTTTGATGCTACGGGCGATTATGCCACCAATTATAGGTGGGAAGCAATTGAAACGTGGGAATATCGCTCTGAGTATTCAATTGAGGCTATATATTATGGAATTGATAGCTCTTATGGTAATTACAGGCTCAACATTGTTTTCTTGAATCCTGCATCTCCTGAGGATTCGAAAATAATGCGAAGCTTATATATATGCTGGAATACAAGTAAGATAAAAAGTATATATACCTATACCTCAAATCACAAAACAGATAAAAAAGTAAATGGTTTGCCTTTATACCTTATTACAAACAAAGACAACAGATTGACCATTAAATACAGCATACTACTAAAACAGATTGCATTAACTAATACTACATTTGTATACTGGAATCAGCTGCAAACGCAATCACAAGAATCAGGAGGATTATATAATACACAACCTTATGAATTGAAAGGAAATATTAAATGTATTGATGATGAAAATGAAAAAGTGATAGGTATTTTTAGCGCTTCTTCAGTTAAAAGCAAAAGATTTACAACCTCAATCCATATGAATCGTAATAATTACTATTGTGGTGATATTATTGACGAATGGGATCATTTATTGCAATATTTATGGGGAGGCGAACCTGGGCTACCTCCTCTTCCTAATGCACAATTACCCGACACACCTCTTTACTTAAAAACATTTTTAAATGAATATGGAGACATTAGAGTAGATACCTTTTCTTTGATTGATCAGTCATGCATCGACTGCAGGCTAAAGGGAGGAACATTAACAAAACCTGATTTTTGGTAAAGAATTATGAATAAATTGATTTTTTTAAAAATAGTA
>CAYWBC010000147.1:0-7997 GCA_964456285.1 uncultured Bacteroidales bacterium | reverse complement strand
ATCATTTCTTAAACTCATTATAAATTAGCCCGTCCTCACTAACTTGCCTTCTCGTATCAATCATAAATTCAAAGTGTTACAAATTATGAGTTATTAACTATTCTGATAGTTAAAACCTTACCTCAAAGCCATTTAATAATTTTATTATGTTTGTGGATTGTCACGAATAATTTATTACTATGCCAAGTTTTGTTATCAATGAAAAATGCGATGGATGTAAAGCTCAGGATAAAACTGCCTGTCAGTACATTTGTCCGAATGACCTGATGGTTCTTGACAAAGTTAAGAACAAAGCCTTTAACCGTGCAGTGGAAATGTGCTGGGAATGCTACAGTTGTGTGAAAATTTGCCCTACACAGGCCATTGAGATCAGGGGGTATGCTGATTTCATGCCACTGGGAGCGGTGGTGCAACCAATGAGAAGTACTGATGCCATTATGTGGGCTGTACGGTTCAGAAACAAAACCATCAAGCGTTTTAAGTTCCCCATACGAACTACTCCGGAAGGAAGCATTGTACCAGATGCAGGATTTTCTACAGGAACAGAGGATTTAAAAAGTCCACTTCTAAGAACCGAACCGGAATCTATTGGAACTGAACTTTATAAAAATGAATAATTAATAATGAAAAATGAAGAATGCTTTTTGAGATCATTCTTCATTATTAATTTTTAATTCTTAACTAACTAAGCAATGAATCCTGAACAATTCGAAACCATAATAGTAGAAACCGATTTTCTGATCCTCGGCGGTGGCATGGCTGCCTGCGGTGCGGCGTTTGAAGCTGCTCACTGGGCTAAGCAACACAACAAAAGTGTGACTGTGGTTGATAAAGCATCAATGGAACGCAGTGGTGCGGTGGCAATGGGTTTATCAGCCATAAACATGTACCTGGGACTGAAAGATGGCAAAAATACAGTGGAAGATTACGTAAATTATGTGAAAACAGATCTTATGGGCATTGCCCGTGATGATCTGGTTGCCAATATTGCCCGCCATGTAGATTCTACTGTTCATTTGTTTGAAAAATGGGGTCTTCCTATCTGGAAGGATGAAGATGGAAAATATGTGAATGAAGGCAGGTGGCAGATCATGATTCATGGTGAGTCATATAAAAACATTGTATCTGAAGCGGCTAAAAATGCCCTCAAAGAACTTGGAGATAAGGGACAGTATTATGAAAGGATATTTATTACTGAACCTATAATGGACGGCGACAGATGTGTTGGCGCTGCGGGATTCAGTGTTCGCGAAAACAAATTTTACATTTTCAAAGCCAAAGCAGTTCTGGATGTTATGGGTGGTGCTGTGCATGTTTTCAGACCACGTTCTGTCGGAGAAGGTCTGGGACGCTCATGGTACCCTCCATTTAATTCCGGGGCAAGCGCCTATTTCACTCTCAAAGCAGGTGCTGAAATGACCTGCCAGGAGGTTCGCTTTGTTCCTGTTCGTTTTAAAGATTCTTATGGCCCTGTTGGCGCCTGGTTTCTTCTGTTTAAGTCGAAAGCTACCAATGCCAAAGGCGAAGATTATATGATTACACGAGCCTCTGAACTGGAAAAGTGGGCACCCTATGGCACTGCTAAACCAACGCCTGCCAACCTGAGAAATTACCTTATGCTGCTTGAGCTGGAAGCAGGGAATGGACCGATTTATATGAGAACAGACGAGGCCATCAAAGAACTTGTGGCGAATATACCTGATGAAAAAGAAGCAAAAAGAAAACTCAAGGAACTGGAATCTGAAGCCTGGGAAGATTTTCTTGACATGACGATTAGCCAAGCCTTAAATTGGGCTTCACACAATATAATGCCCGAAGAAACTCCTTCAGAAATTTCTGCCTGCGAACCTTATTTTATAAGTTCACATTCAGGTGCCTCAGGGGCATGGATCAGTGGTCCAAAGGACCTGGCTCCTGATGATTACTTCTGGGGATACGATAATATGACAACAACCAAAGGTTTGTTTGCGGCCGGAGATGCATCAGGAGCTTCATCACATAAATTTTCCTCGGGCTCTTTTACTGAGGGAAGAATCGCAGCTAAAGCAGCCCTGGCATTTTGTGTTGATCATCCTGATGAGGTGAGCATTTCAGAAGAAAAAATTGAAGAACTTAAAAAACAAATATTGCATCCGCTGGCAACATTTGCTGAACATAAAGATTATGCAAATGATGAAGATGTAAATCCGAATTTCATTAAGCCAAAAATGTTCATGTTTCGCCTCCAGAAAATTATGGACGAGTATGCCGGGGGTGCTTCTGTAGGCTTCAAAACATCAAAACCATTGCTCGAAAAGGGCATGGAATTTTTGACTTATATGAAGGAAGATGCTGATAAACTAGCAGCATCGGACTTGAATGAGTTGATGAGGTGCTGGGAAAATATACATCGTATGTGGCAGGCTGAATCGCATATAAGAACCATGCTATTCAGGGAAGAAACCCGATGGCCGGGGTATTATTTTCGAACTGATTTTCCGGAAATAAAAGAAGACTGGAAGTGCTTTGCTAACTGCCGATACAACCCCGAAACAGGAGAGTGGGAAAACTTAAAACGGGAAATTATTGAAATGAATGATGAGTAATTAATAATTGAGAATGAATAATTAATAATGAAGAATGAGAACAGGAAATTGAAGAATGGCAAAGAATGAAAATATTATATTGGTGAAAAGCTATGAATTTGCATTAAAGATTATTCATCTCTACAAAGATTTAATCTATAATCAAAAGGAATACGTATTATCTAAACAAATATTGAAAAGCGGTACATCCATTGGTGCTAATTCTGAAGAAGCTAGCGGAGCTCAGTCAAAAAAGGATTTCATTGCTAAATTTTCGATTGCATATAAAGAATCTCGTGAAACAAATTATTGGCTGAGACTATTAAGAGATTCAGAAATAATTGAAAGAGAATCAGCTAACAATTTGATATCTGAGTGTGAAGAAATTCAGAAAATCTTAACATCCATTCTCAAAACGTCTAAAGCATCTTCTTGATCAAATATGGAGAAATTTGTTAGAAATATGTTTTGTAGCATTATTAATTATTCATTTTTAATTATACATTGACTAATATGGATCCAATATTAGTAGTAGGAGGCGGAATAAGCGGAATAACCGTCGCAGTGGAGATTGCCGAGGTAGGACAGGAAGTAATTCTTATTGAGAAGGAAGCATACCTGGGTGGAAATGTAGTAAAGATGAACAACTATTTTCCAAAGCTTTGTCCACCGGCCTGCGGACTGGAAATTAATTTCCGTCGTATCAGACAAAATCCACGAATTAAAGTTCAGGTCTTAACTGAGTTGATGAGTGTAAGTGGTGAAGAAGGGAATTTTAAAGCTACATTAAAAACAGCTCCCAAATTCGTAAAAGACACATGCACTGCTTGTGGAAAATGTACCGAAGCATGTCCTGAAGAAAGGCCGGATGATTTCAATTACGGTTTTTCAAGCACAAAGGCAATTTATCTTTCACATGATATGTCTTTCCCTTTAAAGTATACTCTTAATGCGGAATATTGCAAGAAGGAGAGTTGCAATAAGTGCGTAGAAGTTTGTGAATACGATGCCATTAATTTGTCAGCAAAAGAAGAGGAGAAAGTAGTTGAAGTTAGCTCGATAATAATGGCAACTGGCTGGAAAAATTACAATGCCGAAAATCTGGATAGATTGCATTATAAAGAATTTACAAATGTTGTCACAAACGTAGAATTTGAGCGATTGCTTTCTCCCGGCGGACCCGGCGATGGAAAACTCCTCAGGCCATCTGATAAAAAAGAGCCAAAAGAGATAGTATTTGTTCAGTGTGCAGGCTCACGCGATGAAAATCACCTTCCCTATTGTTCTGCAGTTTGCTGTTCAGCTTCTCTAAAACATGCATTAACAATTCAAGAGAGATATCCCGAAAGCAAAATCAAAATTTTTTATATTGATATACGTGTCGCTGGTAGAAATGAAGATTTCCTGAACAGGGTAGAGGAAAATAAGAACATTGAGTTGATAAAAGGAAAGGTCGCAAATATTGAAGAAATTCCGGAAAGCAATAACCTGATGGTTGAAGCTGAAAATACTATTTCCGGTAAAAAAATGCATGTTGAAACTGAGCTTGTTGTGCTTGCCACAGGCATTGTAGCAAATGAACCATCTATTGATATGACTATTAGTAAGTACGGTTTTCTGAATGCAGAGCAGAAAGCCGGAATATTTACAGTGGCTTGCTCGAAAAAACCCATGGATGTTTCTTCCTCGGTAAAGGATGCAACAGCTGCAGCATTAAAAGCAATTCAAACAACACATAAAGAGGCTTGACTTTGGATAAGAAATTAGGAATATACATTTGTTCTGGTTGCAAGATTGGCAATTGCCTTGATGTTGAGAAACTTTGTGAAGTTGCAATATCAAGTGGTTCTGTTATTTGTAAAATCCACAAAGCATTATGTTCTGTTGAAGGATACGAGACAATTCTGAAGGATATTGAAAAGGAAAACTTATCAGGAATTGCTATTGCAGCCTGTTCCCCTCGCGAAAAAACAGAGGTATTTGATTTTCCGGAAAACATTCAACTGGAAAGAATAAACATAAGGGAACTTGTCGCATGGGTGGGAGAACCAGGTGAAGAAGATACCCTGATGTTGGCTGAAGATTACCTGAGAATGGGTCTTACAAAGTTAAATAATACCTCCTTACCTGAGCCTTACGTAGTAGACGATATTAATAGTGAAATACTTGTCGTAGGTGGAGGCATAACCGGAATATCTGCAGCAATTGAAGGTTCAAAAGCAGGTTATACAATTCATTTGATTGAAAAAGAAGAAAAACTTGGAGGATGGGCTGCTAAGCTTTACAAAGAAATTCCAGTAAAAGCACCTTACGATCAACTGGTCAATCCCAGAATTTCGCAAAAGATAGCTGAGGCTGAAAAAATGGAGCACATTAAAATCTATACTTCAAGCACAATCAAAAAAATTGATGGTCAACCTGGTAATTTTAATGTTGAACTTGAGAATGGTGATGTAAGTAAGATCAAGGTTGGCGCTATTGTAGCCTCGCTAGGATGGAAACCCTATGATGCCACTGTTTTATCTCATCTGGCTTATGGAGCCAATAAGAATGTGCTTACTAATCTTGAATTTGAAACTCTGATCAAGAGCAATCCGGAACAGAAACTGCCGGAAAATATACTTTTCATTCAGTGTGCCGGATCACGCGATAAGGATCATCTTCCATACTGTTCTTCGTATTGTTGTTCTACCTCTTTAAAGCAAACGAAGTATGTCAGAGAATCCAATCCGGATAGTTCTGTTTACATAGTATACAAGGACATTCGGACGCCTGGTATGGCCGAAGAATTTTATAAAGAAGTACAAAAAGATGACCAGGTATTTTTCACAAAGGGAGAGGTAGGTAGCATCGAAAATCAAAATGACAAACTGAAGGTTGTTGTAAAAAATACCTTGCTGGGAGATGATATTAGTATTGTCGTTGACATGATAGTATTAGCAACTGGTATGACTCCTGTTGCAAGTTCCGATTTGAATTTATCATACAGATTGGGGAAAGGTTTGCCGGAATTAAAATATGAATTTTCCGATTCGCATTTTATTTGTTTCCCATACGAGACAAGACGTACCGGAATTTATGCCGCCGGTGCCTTACGTGCCCCTATGGATATTGCTTCCTGCCTTGAAGATGCCCAGGGTGCAATGCTTAAAGCCATTCAGTGCATTGAGGCAACAAAACGGGGAGAGGCTGTTCATCCGCGTTCAGGCGATAAAAGCTATCCTGATCTGTTTATGGATAGATGTACTGATTGCAAACGCTGCACTGAAGAGTGTCCCTTTGGCATGTACGATGAAACCGAACAAGGAACCCCTTTACCTAATACAAGTCGCTGCAGAAGATGTGGAATATGCATGGGTTCTTGTCCTGAAAGAGTTATTAATTTTGCTGACTACTCCATCAACTCAGTATCTGCAATGATAAAGGCTGTTGAAATTCCTGATGAGTTCGAAGAAAAGCCGAGGGTACTTGCATTTGTCTGCGAGAATGATGCATACCCGGCGTTTGAAATGGCTGCAAGAAAAGGTTTGAAATGGAGTCCTTACATCAGGATTATCCCTGTTCGCTGTCTTGGTTCTGTAAACAAGGTCTGGATTTCAGATGCACTTTCCTGTGGTTATGATGGTATTTTGCAAATCGGTTGTAAGCCCGGCGATGATTATCAGTGCCATTTTATTCATGGTAGTGAATTGACCGAAAAGAGGGGAGAGAATATACAGGAAACTTTGCAAACCATGATGCTCGAAACGGAACGCATCAAAACAGTGTTTGTTGAGATCACAGATTATCATAAAATCCCGGGAATTATTGAGGAATACATGAAGGAGATTGAAATGGTGGGACCAAATCCATTTAAGAGCATGTAATCCTTATGGTCTAATTAAGAATTAAGAATGAAGAATTAAGAATGAAGAATGAAGAATGAAGAATTAAGAATGAAGAATGTGATTCACTAGTATACTTAAAAATTATGAATGAGTATTTATGAATGGAATATGTGATGAATAGAGTTAAGTTATATGGTACCTGATAAATATTAATTTTTAATTATTCATTATTAATTAAATATGATAGAGATTACACCCGACATACAATTTAAGAAAGAACTTAGGAAAGTAAGCAAAGCTCCCCTGAATGAGTGCATTCAGTGCGGGACTTGTTCGGTTGTTTGTTCACTTGCACCTGACGATCGTCCTTTTCCCAGGAAGGAAATGATTTGGGCTGGTTGGGGATTGAAAGATAAATTGGTTGCCAATACTGATGTTTGGCTTTGTCATCAGTGCGGTGATTGTAGTACTTATTGTCCGCGTGGAGTAAAACCTGCTGATGTCTTGTCTGCTGTCCGGCAAATCACCTACAAGCAATATGCACGCCCAAAATTCTTGGGTACTATGCTAAGTCATCCGAAATGGCTACCTGTTGCACTGCTTATTCCAATAGTGATTATTTCAGCTATACTGAAGTTGGCAGGAACCTTTACCATACCTGAGGGACCGGTAAATTATTCGGCTTTTTTCCCTCATGGATGGCTCAATAGTTCATTCACATTAATTACCTTTCTTTCATATGGATTGGCAGCAACAGGTCTTTTCAGATTCTGGAAGGATATGAAAAAGAATTTTCCTGATTTTTCTTTGGAGAAAGGTTTTTTTAATTGTTTCAGACAATCTCTTGGCAGCATTATGACTCATTCCAAATTTGGAGAATGCTCATCTCAGAAACCTCGAAAAATTGCACATTTTCTAGTATTCTATGGCTTTATTTTGTTGCTTTTTGTAACTGCCTATGCAATTGTGGCAGCCATTACACACAACTACCCATTGGGTTTGTACAACCCGTTTAAAATTGCCGGGAATATTGCCGGATTGATGCTTTTAACAGGTTTAGGGCTGATGATTTTTAATCGTCTATTCAACAAGAAGAACTTTGGAAATAGCAACTATTCCGACTGGCTGTTATTGATATCAATACTCTTGCTAACGATTTCAGGTATTGTAGTTGAAGTTGCCCGGTTTCAAAATTGGAGCAGCGCCTATCACCTCTATTTCTTCCACTTGGTTTGTGTCTGGTTCGTAATAATTTATCTGCCCTATACAAAATTCGGACACCTTATTTACAGAACTCTTGCTATGATGTTTGCCAGGTCAATCGGAAGAAACTAATCCAATTCTTCAGTAGTATCTTTCTTTGATTCTCTCTTGTTGTTATAAAAAATATTGTACGAAGCACCAATGCTGACCCTTACCTGGTACATTTCATAATCGATATTGTTAAACTCTTTCTGGAATATACTCTTAAAACCGACATGAAATCTGCCCCAGAAATACAGTCGGTGATTCAGATTGTACCTGTAACCAAATAATATACCATAATCATAGGAATCAAGATCATCACTGAAATCAGAATCCGCAGAAAAATTACCGGGAAGTGGCG
>CAYWBC010000146.1:0-8147 GCA_964456285.1 uncultured Bacteroidales bacterium | reverse complement strand
TTCTTATGACCATAAATCCTTGAGTGTCAGTATGTTTATTTTCAATAAAGACAAACTTGGCTTTGCATTGATCAACAATGTATTTCAGATTACGGGCTTCGATTTCCGGGTTTAAGGGAACACAGATTCTTTCTGACTTGAGAATGGCCAGGTAAACGACAAGAAAAAAAACATTGTTATAACTAATCAACAATATTTTTTCGTCTTCTTTTGTATTATCTTTTATGTAACTGGCTAGTCGCAAGCTTTTTTGATATAGATCCTTATAGGAGATATGCTCTTTTGGACCTAGTAGCAAATCTTTATCCAGGGTTCTGGATGTTTCAAAGAAGTAATCAAAGACATTCATTGGATTCTGGTTAATATGTATTCTTACTTAATCGGTTTCATCATTCCATGGTGAAATGACCTACTCATTTTTTTTCATGCGTCATATATTGAATTGTATGAATTTCTGCCTTCATATAAAAGTCTCAGGATATTTTTTAATTCCACTTAATAGGCATCATTCTTAAGTACTCAGTTGTTTCTTGTTTTCTTTTAAAATTATTAAAGATATGAGTCACTTCCTCTACTGAATATCCCATAACCTCACTAACATTTGCAGGATCGTAATTATTCTCATATCCAAACCAGAGGAGATCCATAATCTCAAATGGAAACTGATAAAAGAACTCTTCCTGTGTCTGTTCAGCTGAGTAGGTGTCAGTAGTCGGTGTTCGGTCAATTATCTCCTGAGGAACGCCCATGTATAAGGCTATTTGATAAACCTGTGTTTTGTATAAATGACCTATAGGCATAATATCCGCACCACCATCGCCATGTTTAACGAAGAAACCCTGTTCTACTTCATGTTTATTGGGAGTTCCTATAACGGCATAGTGCAATCTTTCAGCATGATAGTATAACATAGACATACGTGTACGCTGCTTAAAATTTGAGGCAGCAACAATTTGCATAAAATCTTTAGCTGTTAATTTTCTACTTTTTTCATTTCCAGCCTGATCGATAATTACCACAGAGAAAACAGGAGGGAGCTTACTTTGTGGTTGTGATTTAATTCCAATTTTCATTTTGAAGGTTTCCGGATCATATTCAGGAAATGCATTCTTAACAGCTTCATCTCTTCTTGTATAGCAGCCAAATCCTGATAATGCATTACTGATATTTTCAGTAATGGTTTCTATTCCAAATTTATCGGCAAGCTTTTTTGCAAGCATTTCGCTGTCAGAACTAGAATCTTTTTCCGGCATCATGACTCCAAATACTTTTCCCGGTCCAAAAGCTTTTGTTGCAAGAGCAAGGGTGACCGAGGAATCAATTCCACCACTAATACCAATTATGGCACCATTACGTTTCAGAATGTCGTGAGTGTCCGATTTAAGTTTTTCTATTATAGAATCTACTGTTTCATCGATATTCTTAATTTTCAGAATGTCTTTGTGAAATCCGGTTTTCATTATAGTAGGTATATTAATGATTTAATAATTAAGTTTTCCATTAGTCGAATCTTACAATTTTGCAATCTGTCATATTAGCGCCTTTTACCGCTTTTTTCATTACAAATTTCTGATATAATATTTGTGTGGAAAGTATGGCTGCAAGCGCCATGTTATCAACTTCAGATACTGAAAACTTTGCAAGTTTTTTTTGTAAGGAGTTTACTTTTACTATATTAAAAATACCAAAATCTTTTATAACAGCTTCACTTAATAGCTCTCTAACATAACTCGGAGCTTTTTCATTAAGGAAACTTTTAATAATAGGCGCCCGATAAGCCTGTTTCGGCCTTTTAAGCACCGAATCAGGGATTTTGCCTAACATCATTTTTTTCAAAAGGTACTTTTCATTTAATCCATTCAATTTAAGATCAGGATGAAGCCTTGTGCAATATTCAATGACTCTGTAATCTAGAAACGGATACCTTCCTTCTACAGAATTTGCCATGGCCATCCGGTCTCCTTGCGAGGATAACAGATAACCTGACAAAAAGATTTTTACTTCAAGCCATTGAGCTTTTGCCAGAGAAGAATATTGAGTAAAAGAGGGATTCAATAAATTCTGAACATCGTCAAGAGGATTCGTATTACTTAAAGAGTGTATTAACTCAGGTGTAAAATATCCTGTAATTTTTGAAGTATTATTCCAACGTAGCAGATGAGAATAGAAAGGTGATTCCGTTTCATTCAACTTATATCCAAAGAAGAATTTCAACATATTTCCTTGCTGATTTTGCAGTTGAGGTATATAAGGATATAACTTTTTCAGTAGTAAGGGGCGGTATTTAGAGTTTGGGAATTTCGCCCAAAATCTACGTATATACATTTCCTTAAAGATGTTATAACCACCTAACATTTCGTCAGCACCCTCACCTGTTATGACAACTTTAATATTGTTATGCCTAACATTTTTTGAAAGCAGATACATAGGGACCGGCGCTGTGCGTAAGAGTGGGTATTCCGCATGCCAGATAACATCTGGAAAGCTATCGGCAATTTGTTGATTGGTACAGATGAAACCCAAATGCTGTGTATCAAGGTATTTTGCTACTTCACTCTGATAAACAGATTCGTCAAATTCCTTATCAGCAAAACCTATGGAAAAAGTGTTCAGCTGATCCCTGGCAACTTTCTTAATCAGGTATGTAGTTGCACTGGAGTCGATTCCACCACTTAAATAAGCTGCAACCTGAACATCAGCTCTTAATCGAATGCGGACAGCATCCTCCAGTAACTCACCTAATTCAGAGGAAGCTTGGGATAAGTCAGTTATGCAATTCTTCTCATCTGTAGGAAAATCAAGACTCCAATATTCCTCCATATTGATTTTACCTTTCGACACCTTTGCATAATGACCCGGGGGTAGTTCATTAATTCCCTCAAAACAGGTATTTGAATTTATAGTTGTCCAAAAAGTAAAAACTTGCTGCAGTCCTTCAAAATTAATATTTGCATCAAGCATTCCGGATTCAAGAATAACCTTTATCTCTGAACCAAAAATAAAATTCTCATTTGTATGAGAATAAAACAAAGGTCGGATTCCCACACGATCGCGAGCAAGAAATAATTCTTTCTTTCTTTCATCCCATATGGAAAAAGCAAATTGCCCGTTAAAAAATCTGAGGCAATCTTTACCGTAGAATTCATAGTATTTAAGAACTACTTCAGTATCAGAATCAGTTTTAAAATGAATTCCCTTTTTGATCAGGTCTTCACGAAGCTCGATATAATTGAATACCTCGCCATTGTATACAATCCATAAAGTGTTGTCATCATTTGGCATTGGCTGTTGTCCGGTGGCAATATCAATAATGCTCAGACGGACATTACCAATACCAATATTCTGTTGAATATAAATACCACATTCATCAGGTCCCCGGTAGCGTATTTGGCCTAACATTTTTTTAAGGACTTCCTGAGAGATAGGATTACCCCTGTAATTCAAAATACCAGCTATACCACACACAAAATTTTGATTTAGTTCGTGGGCAATTTTCGGCTTACATATTCATCTATTGCATTGATTGATTCAAAATTTTCTTCAATCAGATCTTCATCATTTGTTGTAACGTTGAATTTTTCTTCTATAAAATCTATCAGCAGGGCTAATCCCATTGAGTCCAAAAATCCTTCCTGAAAAATTAACGTATCATCCTGAATTTTGTCCGCTTCTTTGAAAGTACTTTCTTTAATAAACTTTCTTATTGCTTCGTCATACATGATATGTAAAAATATTTATCTTTAGTGTTGTTATGATTGCATGTCTAAGCAATGTTATATAATTTAAGTATAGGAACAAACCAATTATTGATGAAACGCTGTTCTTTCTTGATAGAAATCAATACAATATAAACAGGCATAAAATACGAATTGTATTCATCCTATTTTACATGCATATTAATTTTAATAATCATTTAGCAAAAAAACCAAACTTATTATGAATGTTTCAATTTTTGGCTTAGGTTATGTGGGTTGTGTTAGTCTGGGGTGTCTGGCAAATAAAGGACATAGATTAATTGGTGTTGATATAAATCCTCAAAAAGTGAACTTGATTTTAGAAGGTAACCCAACAATCATTGAAAAAGATATTGACAAGCTGATAGAAGAGGGGGTGAAGGAGAAAAAAATTGTGGCTACTCTTGATTCTAAATGGGCAGTCATGGAATCAGATATCTCTTTTATTTGTGCAGGAACACCTGCCTCGGAAACAGGGCATCTTGACCTCAATAGTATTTTTAAAATATCGAAAAATATTGCACTGGCTATTAAGCAAAAAGAAACTTTTCATGTTATTGTTATCAGAAGCACAGTGCCGCCTGGTACTAACTTCGAAGTAGAAAAAATTGTCGAATCTCATTCGGGGAAAAAGGCTGATATGGATTTTTCAGTAGTCTCGAATCCTGAATTTTTACGTGAGGGATCGGCCGTTTTAGATTACTTTAATCCGGTTGTCACAGTCTTAGGGAGCAGTTCGAAACGAGCTATTGATATATTAACTCAATTGTATTCGTTTATTGAAGAAACAATCCAGGTTACCTCGGTTGATGTTGCAGAAATTATTAAATATGTGAATAATTCATACCATGCACTAAAAATCACATTTGCCAATGAAGTAGGTAATATTTGCAAGACTTTGAATATTGATTCTCACGAAGTAATGAGGATTTTTGGTATGGATACTCAATTGAATATTTCAACCTATTATTTCAAGCCGGGATTTGCTTATGGAGGATCATGTTTACCAAAAGATCTTTCCGGATTGAAAGCCTTGGCTCATGATGCCTATATCAATACTCCGGTTCTTAATTCAATTCACGAATCCAACGAATATCAGAAAGAGCGTGTATTTTCAATGATTGAGAAATCGAATAAAAGAAAAGTCGGAATTTTAGGACTTAGCTTCAAGAAAGGGACAGATGATCTTCGGTTTAGTCCCGCTGTTGATCTCACGGAGAAACTAATTGGAAAGGGATACCAGGTTAGCGTATATGATAAAAACGTTAAACTTTCAAATATTACTGGTAAAAACAGGGAATATATTGATTTAAGGTTACCTCATTTGGCAAGCTTAATTACGGATGATCTTCAATTGGTTGTAGACAGTTCAGAGATCTTGGTTATTACCTATAAGGAAAATGGCTTTTCATCCTTAATTGGGAAGTATCCGGAAAAAGTTTTTGTTGACCTTATCAGAATCTCAGATCATTTCAAAAATAACAATTACCAAGGTATTTGCTGGTAATAAGAATTGACTGAATCGGATTATTAGTAATGATGAGTGCAGTCTCTTTTCAGGATTTTTAATTTTAAGCCTGATGTTTGTTTTAGTAACTTCATCCATTTTTTCATTATTTTGAGTCTAAATCATAAAACAGATCGTCACTTAATACTAAGTGACGATCTGTTTTGTAATATTTACCGGAAGAATAATTAAAAAACTTTTGAGATTCTACGTGTATAAATTGAATTTGCAAATTTCAATGACAGAACATAAATACCGGATGGAAAGTGAGAAATATCAAGGACCTGATCAAATTTATCTTCGAGATTCTTATAATTCTTTTGAAGCAGAGAACGACCATGAAGGTCTTGTATTTGAATACTTACTTCTTCCTTTGGTAGATTTTCTGCTGAGATATGTAAAATACCCTCTGAAGCAGGATTTGGAAAAACCTTTAAATCATCTGAAACAGTTGTGTTAAGAACAAAAGAGGAGTACTCTTCATCTTTTTCAATTGCTCCTATGTCAGGAGTATCACCAAAAGGAACCAACTTGCCCACAAAATCAGAAGTTATCCCAACATCAATACCCGCATCAATGGCCGGGGATTCGATTTTCAGGGTAAAGTCATGATTAAATTCATTCGTAAACAGCGGGTTCTCAGCCAAAGAATTTTTCTCAACATTTCCAATATCTTGAAATTCAGCCAGGTTATTGTAACTATCACCATTATATGCAATAAGTCCATCCTGATCCGGATAGTATAAATTATAATCGGTGATAAGAGTATTGCCATTGAAGTCTAATCCTTTATCGGTTGTACTGGTCATATGAAAAATATTATTCTGAAGTGATAATTCTGCATAAGTGCAGATTACACCAGTATTATTGTCATAGAAAACGTTGTTATAGATTTTAGCAGCAGAATTATCACCGTCAATGTGTATTCCATATTGATTTTTTTCGAAAATATTATAGTACACATTTGTTAGCTGAGCATAGGAGTAAATTGCTTCATTTGTACCATAGAAATAATTATTTCGTAGCGTGTAGTTTTGACCTCCCACTAAATAAATTCCATAGAGAGAACCTTCTATTCTTAAATTTTCAAACCTAATATTATTATTACTATCCCCCATAAAATGAATACTGCTGTTCGCTTTTTCGGCCACAATATGTATATTTTCTACTGTGATCTGGCTCTTTTCAACTGCCTTCAGCGCATAGTCTTCAGAAGCACTCCAGATAATGGGATTCTCTCCTTCACCATATGCCCCCATGACAATATCACTTGCGTAGATGCTTATCTTTGAATTCTCCTTAGCAGTTGTTCCTCTTTTCTGTAAATAGGAGTTACCTTCTGACCATGTCACGTCCTGCCATGAATCAAAAGGATGCTCTGAAGAACCATCCTCTAAGGCATCATTTGTATTTTCAGGATCAATATATATTATTGATTCTATTTTATCTACAAGTACTTTAACTGATGCTTCATCGCTGGCTTTTTCCTCAGCATCGTCTTCTACTTTTACATACAAAGTATACGAATCAGGTTCAAAATTGAATATATCATTTGTGGTAACACGAAGTTCACCCGACTCAGGATCAAGTTCAAATAATCCGTTTTCATTTCCTTCCAGGATTAAAAAGGATAATTTCTGATCTGTATCTGCATCGCTGGCAACAACAGTTCCTACATAATTTGTGGGGAAGTTATTCTCCAACACAACAAATTGTTGATTTTCAATTACGGGAGGATTATTAGTTTCTGAGGATTGAGGTGCGCTTAAGCTAATGGTCATTACAGCTTCACTGCTAAGATGAAGTGGCCCGTTGTCAGTTACTCTGACGGTCAACATATCATTTCTTGGGGCGGTATTAAAATAATCAAGGTTATCAACCGTAAGAGCGCCAATATAAGGCTCAATTGTATAATATCCAGATGTATTTCCTCCTGTGATAGAATAGGTAATTGTTTCATCTGAATCAGGATCTGAGGCTTCTACATTGCCAATGTTATATACTCCATTTGCCTCGGCATCATATTCTACTACATATGACTGATTGAATATAACCGGAGGTTCTGTTGAATCAGGGATTAGAACACAAGTTGGCCAATATGATCCAGCACTGGCATAAGCCTCAAGATTATCGAATCTTACCAAGATACTTGTATCAGCAATATTAAGTGCATCTCCATCAGGGTAGTTTTTAAACCAATGAATATTTGATTTTATTGGATAGCCTAATAATGCATTTTGTTCATCTACTGCTAAATTTGTATTGCCCTTATTTGTCACCCATATTCGGTATCTACCCCTGCCATTTAGTTCTACCTCACATAGAATCTCTATGTGAGACCATTCATCAAATTGCATTTCTACCCTTCCATCAGGGGGATTTTCTGCAGCCCAGACAACATCGCCATCACTTTTACAATTAGCATGGTAAACGACTTTATCATCTATATAACTGACTCTTGCCCTTATGCCATACGATGGATTGGAACCATTTGAATGAAACTCAGAAAACACAAAAGATGTTCCATTCCCATAAGTTTCATAAGCTTTTTTAATCTCAGATGAAGGAAACATATCAAATGAAATATATACCCGATCAATATCAGATCTTTGCAGACTTCCCTGGACTTGTAATCGTGTACCCGCACTAACGTTATCAAGCTGATAAAGACTGAATTGCATGACCTCATTGTGAGATCCTCCTATATCAACTATTGAAGCTCTTGCATAGTCTGTTAATGGAGAATTTACGCTTTCAACTTCTGATTGAATTTTCAATTCGCTTGCCTGATTCGGATTACTATTCCAAACACTACAATCAGCATTATTCCCATCAGTGATAGTATAGTTCCAATCATTTCCATCATCGTAAATTGTGCCGACTATAGCTCGGTCCCTGCTTATCGA
>CAYWBC010000145.1:0-8147 GCA_964456285.1 uncultured Bacteroidales bacterium | reverse complement strand
TTCACTCCATCTCCTGTCATACCTACAATATGACCTTTCTTCTGCAACAATTCAACAATTTCATACTTGTCTTCGGGAAATACCCTCGCAAAGCCATTCACTTTTTCAATGAGCCTTATGGCTTTGCGATCATCGAGTTTCGTCAGCTTGTCAGCCGGTACAATTTCTTTCCCCATACCTATTTCTTCTGCGATCTGTTTTGCTATGGCTTCATGGTCACCGGTAACCATTTTTACTTCCACACCCATTTTTTGAGCCAGGTGTATGGTCTCTGCCGAATCTTCACGCGGAGGATCGTACATGGGTATTAACCCCACATACTGCCAGGTGGTACCAGAATCCGATTGTGCCACACCCAGCGCCCTGTAACCTTTTTCAGCAAATTCAATCACATGCTTATTCACTTCCTCTTCAAGTTTTTCATTTTTCCCCACCAGCGACATGATCGCCTGTGGTGCACCCTTTGCTACTTTGAGAATATCGTGATCCCTGTTATGGACAATTGCTTCCGTGCGTTTACTGACAGGGTCGAAAGGTTTAAATTTATCGATGGTATATTCTGATAAGGCATTTTTCAGTTCAACAAGTTTCAAAGCTTTATCCAGGATAGCATTATCAATAGGATCCTGGTTGTCAGCATTGGATGCGAGCGATGCATAGAACAACACCTGGTTGCCTGTGAATTCGCCGAAAGGAATAACATTTGCTACGGTCAGTTCATTTTTGGTGATCGTTCCTGTCTTATCAGAACACAGGACATCCATGCCGGCCATCTCTTCAATTGAAGAAAGTTTGCTGACAATGGCTTCTTTCTTTGCCAGGGCTGTGGCACCAACAGCCATAGTAACAGAAAGCACTGCCGGCAGAGCAGCAGGAATGGCAGCCACCATAAGGACCAGTGCAAACTGGAACATTTCCATAAAGGGCTCATGCCGGAAAAATCCTACAGTGATAATCAAAACCACCAGCACCAAAGCCATAAGGATAAGGTAATTACCTATCTTAATAACTGCTTTCTGGAAGTGACTTTGCGTTTTGGCTGCATCTACCAATTTGGCTGTTCTTCCAAAGAACGTGTTCATACCGGTTTCGGCCACCAGACCATTCATTTCACCCTGTCGTATCACAGAACCCGAGTAAGCAATATCACCCTCTTTTTTATCTACCGGTAACGACTCCCCGGTAAGTGCTGATTCATCAGCGCTGAGGTAATCGCCCGATACCAACTTAATGTCTGCCGGCACTACGTCACCCAGTCTTACCCTGATCATATCCCCCGGTACAAGCTCACTTGCCTTCAGCTTTTTCCATACCTTATCTCTTAATACTCTCGCATTAAGCGCTAGTTTCTTTTTTAACATCTCAATGGCATTGTCTGCTTTGTTCTCCTGGAAAAAGCTGACAATTGCATTGATCAGAAGGAGTGTTAAGATTATCCAAAAATCTTCCCAGTGGCGTATTATGGCTGAAAGAACAGCTGCTATTTCTATCATCCAGGGTATAGGCCCCCAAAAACTTTTAAGAAATTTGAGCAAAGGCCGGGTCTTTTTTTCCACAATTTCATTTCTACCAAACTTTTCAAGTCTGGATGAAGCTTCTTCACTTGTTAATCCATCGTGAGAAGCCTTCATTTTGTTGTACATGTCTTCTACAGACATTGTTTTTAACTCTTTCGGTGCTATAGTATCTATATCCATGACTAAATATTCTTTATGCGAAATCATTGAGTCTAACGCAATTCTCATTTATAATTGATCCTGATATTCATTATCAAGTACTAAAATTTTATTGTATAAATCATCAAAACTGAATGGTTTGGTCAAAAAGTCGTTGATACCTTCTGAAAAGCCTTCTGCTTTTTCCTCTTTTGAATCGAGGGAAGAGATCATTAGAATAGGTATTCCGAAGTGTTTTTTTCTGAGACTTTGACAAATCGAATGCCCGTCTTTACCAGGCAACATCAAATCAAGAATGATCAAATCATAGGTATTGACTAACGCCTTATTCTCTCCGACGAAGCCATTGTTGGCTGTGTCTGTTGGATGTCCCATGTCTTCAAGTTCCATCTTCAGAAGACTTGTGAGTTCCTGATCATCATCTATTAAAAGAATCCTCATCTCTTTGAATTTTGGTTTAACATTTTTCCGCATTATCCTATTTAGATTTACGGAATGTCCTAACGAAGGTATGGTGCTTCGCAGAGAAAGGGATTAAGCATGCATTAAAGTGAAATTAAGAAGAGATTAAGAGTCATTGTCATCGATGGCATAGCCCAGACCTACAGAAGTTTTTATGAGTTTATGCTGATGATTGCGGTCAATTTTATTTCGTAAAGCATTTATGTGAACATCAATGACATTGGTGCCGGTATTGAAGGAAAATCCCCAGATCTTTTGGGCTATTTCTATTCTTTCAAATACCTTTCCCTTATGAAGGGCAAGTAATTCGAGGATCTTATATTCCTTTGCCGTCAATTTGATTTCGCGGCCTGCCCGGAATACTTTCTTGGAAACGTTATCTATTTTCAGGTCTGCTATGACAATGAGAGGCTGAACAACACCTTCCTTATCCCTTCGATGAAGGGCTTTGATCCTTGCAAGAAGTTCCGGAAATTCAAATGGTTTGGCCAAATAATCATCGGCCCCCAAATCCAGCCCTGACACCTTATCTTCCATTGAGTCAAGCGAAGTCAGCATAATGATGGGAGTGTTAATCTGTTTCTCACGCAGATTCTTACAAACATCAAAGCCGTTGATCTCCGGTAAAACTACATCCAAAATAATGACATCGAAGTTTTTTGTTAAGGCAAGACGCTCTCCAAATTTTCCATCGTATGCAGTTGTAACGTTTATATCGTGGTCTTCTAGTCCCATTTTAACAAAAGAGGATAATTGCTGATCATCATCTACTAAAAGTACTTTCATTTAATCTGGTGTTATAGTTCTACTCAATTTCAAATCTACAAAATTCGCAGCTTGATTATGAAGATTATTAATATAGTTTTATTTAGCTCATCTTTCCTTCCTTTTTTTAATTTTACAAGCCTGAACACTGCTATGATAACATCTTACAAAAAAAGTACTTTCCGGCTTCTTATTACCATGATACTGGTATCTCTGTCAGTTACTGCCGTTGCGGTTATCATGATCTACCATACTACCCTACAGGGCAAAAGGACCTATTTGAAAAAATTGTCGCACAGCGAGTACAGAATCGTCCTGTCTTTTTACAAGCATACCAACAGCAAAGACCGGATTCTGGCTATCCTCAGCGAACAGCAGAAATTGCATCCCGGGCTTGCGAGTTCGGGCGAGTTTGTTATCTCTGAACAACGTGGAGACAGTATCCTCCTGTTGCACTATGAGGGCATTGAAAAAACAGGACTGCCTATAGTCCTGACAGATAAAAGCAATGTTGGAGAACCGGCCTGGCATGCCGCTATAAAAAGATCAGGCTATATGAAAGGAACAGACTATCGTGGCAGGAAAGTCCTAGCATACTGTGAGTATATCCCTGAACTGAATTGGGGACTTGTATCGAAAATTGATAATTCAGAAATTCTCAGACCATTTTTTAAAGCAAGCTTGTATGCATTTGTAACATCGATATTTCTGGTATTGATAGGGACCTACTTTTTTAAACGCTTTTCAGATCCACTGTATAGACGTATACTCGAAAGCGAAGAAAAATACCATACTCTTTTTGAGTTTATGCCCATGGGTATTACAATTACAAACAAGAATGGCGATATATTGGAATGCAATAAAGAGTCGGAAAGGCTGCTGGGAATGTCAAAAGATGAACATATAAAAAGACAGGTTGACAGCGAGCTGTGGAAGATCGTTCGACCAGATTATTCACCCATGCCGACTGAAGAATATGCCAGCACCATTGCCCTGAAAGAAAACAGGCTTGTTACTGATGTGGAAATGGGTATTCTGAAAGAGAAAAACAAGGTAACCTGGCTGAATGTCTCTGCAGCTCCTTTTCCGCTTCGCGATTTTGGAATACTGGTGGTTTACAATGATATTACAAAGCAGGTAGAAGCCGAACGCAAAATCAGGATGCGGGATAAAAAACTGCGGGAGAATGCAAAGGAGCTGAAAAATCTGAATGATACAAAAGATAAATTTTTCAGAATTCTTGCCCACGACTTGAAAAATCCTTTTAGTAGTCTGCTCGGAGCTTCTGAATACCTCTACAAAGAAGCCGAAAAACACGACACAGATAAGGTCAGGATGCTGGGCAAGATCCTATATGGTTCAGCCAAAAGCGGGTTTGACATATTAGCGAACCTGCTTGAGTGGTCAAGATCTCAAACCGGAATACTGGAATTTCATCCCGAACGGGTGGACATGGATGCAATCATCGATAACAATATAAAGCTTGTTACGGCATTAGCCAGTTCAAAACAGATCAGCATAAAAGCAAATGTAGAGAATGGTCTTACAGCAACAGCCGATGCAAACATGCTAAATACAGTAATGAGAAACTTACTGATTAATGCTTTGAAATTTACTAATACAGGAGGAAAGGTAATAATCATGGCGAGAAAGGAAAAGCGCGAGATCATTGTTTCTGTAAAAGACAATGGAGTAGGCATTTCAGCAAAAGACATCAAAAAAATGTTCCGTATTGACATGAAATTTGTGAATCGAGGCACCAGCAATGAAAAAGGGACAGGCCTCGGACTCATACTCTGCAAGGAATTCATCAAAAAGCAAGGAGGAAGAATTTGGGTAGAAAGCAGGATAAACCTTGGCAGTACATTCCATTTCACCCTTCCAATATAAATTGTGTTATATGCATGTTTTAAAAGTTTTGGGCAATAGGTGATAAGTAACAATTAACCAGTTACACAATTACAAATCAACAATAGAAATTGACTGTTTAAGCGTGGAATCGTGTAACTGTTTAAATGGTATTTCTAAATGTCATAAGGCATAAGTGACACCAACTCCTCAACTACTCAACTCCTCAACAATTAACCAGTTAAACAATTAAACAATTAAACAGTTAACCAATTACTCAACTCCTCACCCTACTTAGGTAAATAAATAACGATCTCAACTTTCCTGTGTTTCTGGAGTTCAGCTTCGCTTAAATCTTCCCAGTTTACACCCTCTTTCAGAGCAAGCGACTCACCAAAAGAGAAGGTCCGGATTCTATTCTCACCAATACCATTGCTTGCCAGATAATCTTTCACTGCCTGGGCACGATTCCTGGACAGTTTTTCATTGTAATCTGCATCTCCCAGGGGATCAGTATACCCTTTAATGGTTACATAAAGCCGGCTGTCTCCTTTCAATACTTCGCTCACCTTATTTTCAAGAATACTTTTTGCATCAGGTCTGATCGAATATTCATTCAAATTAAAATTGATTACAACAACATCAAATACAGGGTCCGTAATAATGTTTTTGTTGAACGAGCTTGTATCTACCTTAATGTTAATGGTAGAAGGCTCAAAGTTTTCCTTAACGTAGGCCAGATCAGTTTGAATATTAAGTTTTTTAGTCAGATCAAGACTTAGGTTTACCTGCAACAATTGCACATTTGTTATAAAATAATTTCTGCCATCAACGGCTAAGGTTGTGAGTACATTTCTCGCCCCAGTACTTTGTGAAGCAATCTTTTTAACCGGCATAAGGCTAAACACAAAGTTCTCTTCTGAGGCTAAATCCAGTTCCTTTGACAATACGGATATATCGATCAATTCTTCATCGGAATTGCTGTTCGCTGCCTGCCCTGCCGTCATTTGTGCAAGGGCCTTATTGTATTCATTTTTTGACTCTGCCTCAGTGCCGAGATTGTATTTTACACCTTTTGTTAATGGAATAACTATTTCCTGATCTTTGCCTGCTCCAGTTCCGGGTTTTCTAAAAGTCAGTATATACATTGAGCCGGGAATTATAGCAAGTTCCGTAGCGGATATCTTCTTACTTGCGTTGTTAAATGACTCTGTATTCACAAGTATGGGGAAACCCTCTGATTTTGGTAGAGTTACCTCTTTATAAACAGGGGCTGCATCTACTTTAACCGAGCCGACTTTCTTAGGACTAAAAGTTTCCTTGAAATGAGTAAGGTCAGTTTTGATATTGAAATTCACTTCAATATCTAAAGGCAATACAATAAAAAAGGAGCTTCCGGAAACAGGTATTGTTTCATTGTTAATGAATAAACTTGATTCTCCTTTGTCCCTATTATCTACGAGGCGACTATCGTCTTTTACAAATCGAATGGTATATATTTCACCATCTCTTAATAGAAGTTCCTTTGCCAAGGCAGTCAGATCAATAGTATTACTACTTGCATTATCGTAAGCTTCAGACATTTCCCTGAGCGCATTTTTATAATCACTGCCAATAGGCTTCATTCCTGCAGTAAACTGATACTTCATACCTGTCTGAAGCCTTATTTCAGTCTTTTCAATGGGCTTAGGATTAAGAAATGCTTTTTCCTTCTGGTCTGCAGTTAATTTATCATTTCCAATTATGTTATTGGCTAAAACATTCTCATGCTGAATAACCATCTTATAATTTTCTTCAGGCTGAAAACTAAAATTAAACCCGCTTTTATCTTCTGATGCAATATTGTATTCATCTCCAT
Source organism: uncultured Bacteroidales bacterium (assembly GCA_964456285.1). GTDB lineage: Bacteria > Bacteroidota > Bacteroidia > Bacteroidales > UBA10428 > UBA10428. The sequence goes on along the minus strand of CAYWBC010000145.1, from coordinate 1,538 downwards.
TGCTCAGATAAAGGTTTATTTTATCCTCTTCCATAGAGGTTCTTATCTTATGCTTATAGGCTGCATATTTTATCTTTAGGTCCAGAAGCTGTAAACGATAAATATCTTCCTTTCCAAAACCTCCGGGCCTGTTCGAACAAAAATAACCTGTCAAACCCTCTTCTGAGAAAGAAAGACAGTAATCGTCGTATTCTGAGTTGACTTTGTTGCCAAGGTTTTTAGGGCTGCTGTTTTCCTGGTTCAGGCTAACAGAAAATAAGTCTAATCCACCATAACCATTATGACCTGCTGAAGTAAAATATAGAACAGAGTCGTTTACGACATAGGGATACATCTCATCTTTACCTGAATTGATGACTGATCCCATATTTTTTGGCTTACTCCACCTGCCTCCTTCCAAATCACTGGAATATATATCCAATCCTCCTGATCCGCCTGAAACTTCCGAAACAAAATACAATTTCGTGCCATTACTATTAAATGCAGGATGACCAATACTACTAAACCCTTCAATCGTAAATTCATTTATGTCCATTGCATCAAAAACACCTGCTGGAATGTTGGCTGAGTATGTTTTAAGGTTTGAATGAACTGATGTACTTTGGGTAAAATACATTTTGTTTGTTTTATCAGAAAAGAAGAGAGAACTAACATTTTGAGTAGAATTAAGGTTCTTGTTAAATCTGTTCAATCTGCCTAAGCGACCATTATTCAGGTAATGTGCAGAATATACATTGTAATAATCGTTCCCCTTGCTGCCGGATAGATTTTTCCTGGTGGAGGCAAATACCAGCTGATCTTTATAAACTGCAGGACTTATCTCTGACTCCGGGCTGTTTAAAATACTCTCATTTTCGACAATAACCACGGAAGAATCTCTATACATTTTGGCCCTCACATCGGCAGAACTAATGTAGTTTCCACCTTTCGTTTCAGAATAAACAATTTCGTTATACTTCCCCATCCATTTCTCAAATCCTTTAATGTCTTTGTTTTTAAGCAGGATATTAGCATACTTCAACCGATACTCATTGGGTATAAACAAATCTGTTTCAAATACAATACGGTAGCTTTCAGCAGCCTGATCCAACAGCTCTAATGATGTATAGGCTTCAGCTTTTCTAAGGACAGAATAATAATTATTCGCATCCTTTTTATATGCCATGTTGTAGTAAACTATGGCTTTCTTATACTCCCTTTTATCGAAGTAGTAATCGCCTTTTTCGTCGTATACATTTCGTACGTCATTAATACTTGCATCTGTCTGTGAGAAACAAATGTTATTAACTATGCCAAATAAAAAAATAAGAAGTAATGCTCTCATTATATATATGTTTTTACCTAAATTATTTAAATATCCCCAGAAATGAAAGAAGGTTTTCATTAAAATATCATATCAGCAAATATTTCTCCGGCAAAGAACCTGTAAAAAATAGTATGTGCCGCAGAAATACTTAGGTCTGGAGGATATTAAATTTATAACCCTCGTTTTTAAACGGGGAAATAAGGGAGCTAATGTTTTTTTGTCGCATCTGCTT
>CAYWBC010000144.1:0-8345 GCA_964456285.1 uncultured Bacteroidales bacterium | reverse complement strand
TCGCAAAGCTCGCAAAGAATCATTAAGCTAAATTTCAGGTTTTTGCGAACTCAGATTCTTCTTGGTGATCTTAGCGGATAAATTATAGAAACTTTTTAGACTGCCTTGCTAAATATTTTATTCTTCATAAAACTGCAGTGCGCTATCGTTAATATCTATAGTATGTTTTTGAATTAGCCTGAGCATCTCCGCGCCGGCAAGTAAAGTCGGACCATAACCATGTGCAGCATAAACGTTTACCGGCCGATAGCAATAAAATGCCGGTTCGAATCCCATACCGGTTCCAACGCATGTTCCTTCCACCTGGCCTTTTTCATTCACTTTTGTCGATACGGCATTCCATGCCAGCAAAACCATGGGGCCGTAAGCCTTTTTATCTATCCATCCTTCATTGATGGCTTTAGCAATAGAGTAAGTATAAATAGCAGTTGCCGAAGTTTCCAGGTAAGTATCATTGCGGTCAAGCAGCTGATGCCAGAATCCACTCCCCGATTGTACAGCAGCCAATCCCCTGACATGTGCACGAAGAAGATCCATAACAGGCTTATATCCCTCATGATCCTCAGGTAAAACACTAAGTAGTTCAACAGTAGCCATAACGGCCCAGCCGTTGGCTCTGGCCCAATAGAATTCAGGATGCGGATCCATACCTTCGACCCAGCCATGCATATACAATCCCTTTTCCCAATTAAACATCCGTTCGGAGAATTTGAGAACCTGTTTTACTGCATCATCGAAATATTTCTGTTCGCCTGTGTAACTACCCATTTGTGCAAGAGCCGGAACGCTCATAAACAAATCATCGAGCCAGATAGTATTTGGTTGAGGTCGGTTACGGGCGAAAGTACCATCTTCCAACCTGAACTGTTTCGTATGGATATAATTGATATAATTTGATATGATGGAATCAAGGTCTGTTTCCAAACCTTCTTTCCTGGCTTTAATCATCGCAGCACACATTGATCCGGCATCGTCAAGAGCTCCCGGATGAATCACCGAAGTGAGTGCATTCCATTCATCAGCGGATTGCTGACTAAGGGCTTTGAAATAGGGCAGGATTTTATGAATATAGCTCAGTCTGTCATAAACATAATTGGTATATTTTTGATCGGAAGTAATTCTCCCGGCTAGTAGCATCCCGGCATAAACTACACCCCATTCGTAGCTGATAAACCGAAAATCACCCGGAGCAAGAATGGTATTATTATTAATCAAATTGTAATCGGTAATTTCTTCTTCAGAATCATTATCGACAAGCTTCATTGGAGTTACATCCTTTAGATAGGAGTGCAAAGTCGAAAGCACATCTTCGATTTCTTCCTTTGAAGGCACTTTGTAGGGTACATCATAATCAGGTTGCAGAGTATGTAACTGTACTGTTGAATCAGTGAATGCTTCATTTGATGCATTTCTGTTACATCCGTAGACAATAAATGAGAGGATAATCCATGCAACAGGAATCATCGAAATTCTATTATTCTTCATATCCATAGATTTATTAGAAATACTATTCCATATAAAAAACTTCTTCCAAAGGAATGCTTACAGGAGAATTGTCAGGATTCGTTTCCATAATATCGGCCATGAAAGCCCACCATTTCTGAACAATGGGATTTTTACCCAGATCCTGCGAAGATTCATCCCCCGATTGTTTTTGAACGCCGAACAAGGTATTTGTTTCTTCATCGAGGAAAATGGAATAATCTGATACTCCTGTTTGTTTAAGCAATTCCGATAGCTCCGGCCAGATTTCATTATGCCTTTTAATGTACTCAGTCTTCATCCCATACTTCAACTTCATTTTAAAGGCAATTCTTTTGTTGTTCATATCTACAAGTGTTTTAGTTTTCTGATATCTTCAAGTGCTTTAAGACATAAAAATACTACAAAATTTATTCTCTGAGTTTTGAATACAGGAAATTGGGGATAAAAAAGTACAGTCTCCCGGCAGTATAAATTAAAAAAGGGATTTTCAGTTATTATCCGAAAATCCCTTTTAATGCTTTATTATTAAAAGAAGTTATACTTAATTACTACCTCAACAACATCATTTTCCTGGTCAGAACAGTAGTTTGATACTGACTCTGAACTTCGATCCGATAGAAATACATTCCACCTGTTGCAGAATGATTACCATGTTCAACACCGTTCCATTCAACCTGGTATAATCCTTCTGGTTGATTTTCATTCACCAGGGTAGCGATTTGTTGTCCCATCAGGTTATAAACCGATAAGGTAACAAAGGCATCCTCAGAAATCTGGTAATCGATATACGTAACATCATTAAATGGATTCGGATAATTCTGGCTAAGAATAATGTTTGTTGAAGATTCCTTTTCTACAATTGGTTCAGATAAGTATGGAACATCATCACGACCTGGAGAACCTCCAGCAAAATATGACGCACGCCAATCGGATGGACTTGTCTGATCGTTAGAAGGATTGAAATTCTCAGGCACCAATGAATTTCCAATTCCATCCGGTGATTGAGGCCAATCAGAACCATCGTTATATCTAAAGCTGCAAATTGTATCGTTTGTCCCTGAAACCAATACCAACCATTCTCCGTCGTTATTCAGTTTGCCACTATATTCGTCGAATGCCATAAAACCGTAACGTGAGTAAAAATAGTTACCATTAGATGCAAGAACGATAAATTCTCCGGGTCCTAACTCTGTTTCTAAAGGAAACTCAAATTGAATTCCTTCAACAAACTGAAGACCGCCGATATCAAGTCTCGAAGAGCCTGTATTTTTTATTTCAACAAATTCAAACTGACCCCCATCAACAGCTCCTTCGCCCAAAGGATTATAATGGATTTCTGTAATTTTCAGATCAAGATAATCTGCAGGAATAATAAAAAACCTGTTGCTTGCTGCACTCCATTCACCATTATGGAATGTTCGGGCAATAATGTGTCCAGATTGTTCCATTGAAATTGGTCCGGTATAAGAAATAGCCTCATCGGAGATAGAGCCATCAATCGCTTGATCACTCGCAATAATAGAAGCATTGATTATAAAATCAGAGCTTGATGTAGCCTGATTTATACCGTGTATGGCCAATACATTTTCACCCACCTGTAAACTGCTGATAAATTGTGATATATTAAACGATTCAACAAGATCAGCTTCATGATTTGCCGGAGCAGTTGAATTCCATGCTATCGTTCCGGGTGTATTCGCTTGTGCGACTTCTTCTCCATTAATATAAGCTACAAAAGCGTCGTCGTACAGTACTTTTAAGGAGAGTGCGGTTATATCGGATAAATCATTTGCTGTCAACTGAAAAGGTATACGAATATAACAGGAAGAACCTGGATTACCACCATCATCATGCATATCATTGCTTACATCAAGTGTAATAAAACTCTCATAGCCTGTACTTTTTTCATATCCAACACCTCCGGGAGATCCGCTACAAACTTGCCAACCGGAATCATCAAAATTATTATCGGTATACCATGTTGTTCCAATGTCAGATTTGGGCACCATGACGCTCTTATCTGCATCTTCAGAAAGGAGTTCTGTTTCATTACCACCCACTGATTCAGGCCAATTTACCGGATCGGTACCATCCGTTGTATAATATATGGTGCCTTCGGTTGTGGTCATTGTAAGATTGTCGCCTGAGGAAATAACGCTGGAAAAATTCTGATTGCCATTCAAGTAGAAAATTGGTGCATCCAAAGCGGGAAACATACCTGCATTTCGCAATTGACCGATAAAAACATCAATACGACCAGGAAAATAGGTGTTTAACATAAAATCCTGCTGAGGTAACAAGTAATCCTCAACAGTGTATAAATCGAAAGGACCCACTGTTTGAAATGGATGTACATCGCGACGATAATCTCCCCATCGAGCTGATTCGGCATAAACAGATGTTTCAATCTGAGCGGTTCTTTTCAACCATCTTGTCTTAGCTACATTGGATGTGAGTGCACCATTATTATAACAATGCTTTTGTACACGATCAGAAAATAGTCTCTTGTATTGTTCATTTTGCATCAATTGTTGAAATACCCTACTAGGACAATTAGGGTTGTTTTCGTCAACTACATTGCCAGTGAGACTCTTTACCATATGTTCTGCATCCCAGCAGAAAAATTTAAATCCTTTATCCGGATTTACCCTGTTTCGCGCTGCTGCCCAATTATGATGATCCCAATCAGTATTGCTTCCATATAAATTAATCAGCATATAGTCAGCCAGGTTCAAAACATCTGCCATAGCCTCAATTTCAGGAGTAGGTGTACCATCAGATGTATTTCCCTGAAATCGCTGATAGTCATCGTTATCTACCAGACCGGCATTGGCCATTTGCATCATTTGGTTCCATGCATCAATGGTGCCATCTGCAACTTCAGTTTCGTCCTTAATTACATCGTAGTCATCCTCATTTCCACCCATGTATTTTGCAGCAAATTCCCTGTCCATTCTTTCAGAAGGAGCATAAATCCCCCAGTATATTCCATTAATATACAAATGAACATAAGAAGAATGGCTGGAAGGGTGTCCCATGTCTCGTTGTGTATCCTTGGTCCAGATATCCCTCTGGTACTGCGCTCTTTGTCTTTCATCGTAACTATGATGAATCCATGAGTTACCAAATCCGGAACGTAGTACAAGTTTATCATATTTTGGAGCTGCCTCTCCTTCAAACATTGAATATTTTAATTTCGATGGACCATAATCAGATTTAAACACCAGTAAAAAAGAATGTTTTGGTGATTTTTCAGGTCTGCGACTATGTCCGCCATGTAATCGTACTCCGCAATCTGCCTGAACTGAGGTAGATTCATTGTCGAAATACTCGAAAGAAACTGGTCTTTCCCATCCCAAGCCTGTTTCATCACCGGGAGCTCCTGTATATATGTAAATACCTCCTGTAACTGAATCCACAACATCTAAGAAAAAGTTATCCTTATCAGTAACAAGCGAAATGGTAGGGATATCCAATAAAGCCCCTTTTACAGTATTAGCAAAATCTGCATCGGTCATCATTTCCGGATCCATCTCATAATCAGCAATGGCATTACCAGCAATAGCAGTATAAGGACCCCAGTTAACAGGATAACCAGTGGGGGTGTTGGTTTGATGAATAACTTTATCAGGAAATATATAGGACTGTGTAGTTATATTGCTTTCACCCTCACCATCTACAACAGATACAGCCCTGATAACAGAAGTTGTGCTGATGCTCAGAGGAGAACTGTATAATGTACCATTACTTTCACTGGGAAAACTACCATCAGTAGTATAAAAAATATCTGCAGTTCCAATACTTGAGGACATTGAAAGGCTGAAAGGTGAATCGAATAATCCATGCTTTACATTAAATTCCGGAGCAGGCAAAACTGTCCCGCTTGATAGACCATTATCCTCACCCGGAGTAGGATCACTAAATTCAATATAATTGTCTTCATAGAACCCAAAGGAGTAATCAGCGATTTGTTCCGGAAATGCCGGATCGAATTCAGATACGACAACACCCGATGAATTATACAATACCAAATATTCTCCTGATCCGCTTAGCTTGAAGTTTGTATGCAGTTCACTTCCTGCAATATTACGGTCTTTACCAGATGCAAATATTACTAAATAGCCATCTGCACTAATAGTAACATCAGGAAGTATCCATTTAAGCGGAACATCTTTCTCATCTGATAATCTCCAGCCCTGCAAATCAACTGCCGCACCGGTTGGATTGTATATTTCAATCCAATCTGAATACTCACCGTCTTCATCAGTTAAGCCCGTTTGATTTAATGCCATAAATTCATTTATACGAACGGTCTGTGTAAAGGCAATGTTTGTGATTGATAGAAGGATAATAAGGATGGATTCTCTTCGAAATCTTCTAAATATATTCTGCATATTCACTAAGATAATATTTAATAGTTACTATATAGTCTATGATTGCTTATGTATACCAATTCTATAATCAAATAGTTTCACTTATACAGGTGAATTATATCATATATTTAAACCACACGCGTTATTGCAAATTAACAAAAAAAACACCAAACAGTAATACCCTGTGAATCTGGTTTTATCTAAACATATGTAATAATAAAATTATATTTATTATTTACGCCCAGGTATAAGTTGTCAAAAAGCATGCCTCAATATAACCCCGTTCAGGCTAAACTGTACCTTCTTCATTGCTAAAAAGTAGTCTTTGACTATCAGTTGTTGAAGCTGAAAGCTTCAAACGAAATAATAAACCTGCAATACAAATTACCCCAGCCCGGTGAAGATTGAATCTTCGTCGAATATAAAACATAGTATTCAACTATTACTTATGAAACAAAACAATATAGAAGAATAGTTTGCCACTACCCCCTCTGTTGTATGGTTGCATCCTGTGGCTTTAATTCAAACCGAAATAGAGTATCTGCCAGGACAGATCTTCAATTCGGCAAGCTGGTAATTTTAATTTATTCATTTTATACTAGTCTTTCTAATAGAATCTTGCCAAGCGATATAATCATGGAGCAGCATTGGGCACGTAAATAATTTCAATAAACTCTTAAAAAATACTTGCAACTGATGAATATTGAATAAAAAAATGTAGAAATCAGGTCAAGCTTTCTCCATCAAGATAAAACTTAATTCATTTTAATCAGTGGAAGAGTGAAGCTAAAAATAGATCCTTTGCCAAGTTCACTTTCCACCCATATTTGCCCCTTATTCCTTTCAATAAATTCTTTACAAAGGATAAGACCTAGTCCCGTACCGCTTTCACCTTCTGTTCCCTGGGTAGAGTAATTGCGGTTAAGGGAAAATAGTTTATTTAACTCATCAGTAGGAATGCCCATACCCGTATCGGATATAACCGTTATGACTTGCTCTTGCTTTTTATCAATCATCACCTTAACAGAAATTTCACCAAGTGGATTAGTAAATTTAATTGCATTGCCTAACAGATTCCTGATAACAGCATCGGCCATATTGATGTCACAAAATACAAAAGCCGGATTTTCAGGAAACTCACTTAAAATTTTAATTTTCTTTTCACGCTTACGTTCTTTGAGCAAAGAAATATTAGATTCAATCAGCTGTGTTAAATTAATATTTTCTGGATTTATTACCATACGGCCGCTTTGCGAGCGGGCCCAGTCCAATAAGTTTTTGAGCAAATTGTAGGTCTTTTGGGCAGAGCTGAAAATGTTTTCGATATACATATTTCGCTTTTCATGAGACAATTTGTTTGTCTTAATTTTAAGAATTTCAGAGAATCCTAAAATAGCACCGATGGGATTCTTAAGATCGTGACCGATAATAGAGAAAAACTTGTTTTTCATTGCATTCAACTCGATCAATTCTTCATTTATTATGTGCAACTGTTCATTCGCTGATTTCAATTCTTCAGCTTGCTCTTCAATCGTCTGTTGTCTTTCTTCAAGAAGCACATTAACTTCATTCAAGGAATCATTCTGTTCGTAGATCATTTTTTGATTTTTGTCATGTTTATCAATTGATTTTTCTAAAATATCAACAAAAAAATAGACAACTAGAGAATAGGTTGAAACAAATAAAAGAAACATGATAAGACTTGATTGCAGAAAGTCATTTTTAAAAATCAGGTTGAAAACGAAAGTAAAAACTATAAAAATTGCAGCCATTATTAAGGCATGGTATTTACTGGAAATCAGAGAAGCCAAGGTTAATATAAGAATGAGAAAAACAGAATCCCTTAAAAAGAAGTAAAGATTGTATTCTGATGAAATGTTCACAAAACTGTAAAATATAACATTAATAAAAGCCGAATAAACAATTATTGCAAAACTTATTTTAAGATTAAGCTTTTTAAGATGAAATAAAATAAAAGCTGAAATTGTTATAAGTATTAATAGTATATTATTATAAATAATAATATCTGATGTTTTACTAAAATTTATAATATCAATAACATAACCAATAATCCCCACAATTGCAGTAGCGTTAAAAATTATTAATCTTCCTTTGTTTATATATGAGTTCAGACTATCCATTACATTAATGGAATTCCATTATATTATTAATAAGAAATTAGTGAAAAATACTTTAGTAAACAAGAGCTGTTTCAGTTTAATATCTTGGTTTCTGAAGATTCTAGCCAAACCAAATAGCTGAACACAGATATAAAGGCGGGACGGACTCTGGTTCTGGCTACCGCACTGTTACATCCTTTGGTTATAATTCAAACCGGAATATATTATCTACCAGGACAGATCTTCAATTAGGCAAGCCGGTAGTTAAAATATATTCATTTTATACTAGTCTTACTAATAGAATCTTGCTATGCGATATAACCTAAAATCCGCATGTCTATTGTTAAAAAAGCTGTAAAACTTTGTT
>CAYWBC010000143.1:0-8589 GCA_964456285.1 uncultured Bacteroidales bacterium | reverse complement strand
CGGTCTCTGGATGTTAAAAGATCTTTGAGCATGGTTAATTCAGGACTGTTGTTTACTGCCAGTACTGCTTTATCAATAAAACGATAGGAGTATTCGGCTATCCTTAAAGAATCTATTTGATCGTTCTTACCCCGGTTCAGACCAAGACTTTTCTTAATCTGGAGGGAAGATTCCATCCATACATTAGCTTTTTTGCCAATTATGAAATCAAGTAAAGTTCTTGTATAAATACCTGTATGTTCCATACAAAAAACACTCCCTGGATATTTAAACCCATCTATTTTTCTTAGCCATGAATTTAGCAATCGCATCCCAGATGGGGTATTTGTAAACTGCTTGTACTTCTTAACTGCTTTGCCCGGATTTAGCAATGTAACGTCAATGATAAGCTTTGAAACATCAATTCCAATAAACCAAGTGAATGAGATTAAAGATTTTTCCATACTTTTATTGTATTAGTTTGTAATGAGCGAGCGTTTCTAAACCTTGATAATAAGTCTGATAACTTCAATATCTATATGAAAATGTTCGCTGTATAAAGATTCTCGGGGTCTTAATCGTTCCATAAGCCTTTAGCTTTGTTAGCGCTTAGTTCACCCTGAGAATCTTTAATTTTAATCAGAAATAATTTATATTGCTAATCTAAAGGTTATATGCAAGCCTTTTAGTCTAGTACTAGTAATGATGAAAAAACAATGAATATGCTTAATGTTTATGACACTTGATATATTTCGAATTATAAGTATAATATCAATCTTTCAATCCTTGTTATTGGCTACAGTAATAATTACCAATAGGAAGCAACGAAATTTCAGAAATATCATTCTGGCCTACATACTTATTGTTTTTGCACTTTTGATATTTTCAATTTTCACTACCAGCATGGGGGTGTGGCAAAAATTCATGGCTTATCATAAACAAATATTTTTGCTCCGTCAAACAGCGTTAATCCTTGGGCCTCTTGTATATTTCTATATTTTATCGGTATTCAATCAGAAAAAAGAATTCTCGCTAAGCGATATACTTCATTTTGTCCCTTACATATTTCTTTCTGTTTACTATTTCATTCAACTTCGATCATTAGAGGAGTTTGTTATTTGGGATACGCCGCTCACCAAATTTTCCAGTAGTATAATATTAATTCAAAATATTGTTTACCTGCTTATACCAATTGTTGTATTAAAATACAAACATGTCAGGATGAGGGAAGTTTTTCTTGTTAAAGAAGAGCCTCATAAAGTTTGGTTAGGTATATTTATGGTAGTATTCATTGTCCTCTGGCTACTTAAATTACATGTTTTCCTGTATTGGGATATTGGCAGAGTACTTAAGGTTTGTCCTAGTACAAATAACATGTATTTTCTGATCTTCTTTTTCTTAATCAATCTATTATGGTTTATTTCTCTAAGAAATCCTGAAATTCTAAAGCATACTTTGAAATACGAAAATTCACCTCTTGGTTCTGAGGAAAAAGAGTCTAAAACCCGGATGCTACTATCATACATGGAAGAAAGAAAACCCTATCTGAATTCTGAAATTTCTCTTAACAGTCTGGCAGAAGAATTAGGCTTATCAGCCAGAATACTATCTCAGATAATTAATGAATATTCAAATAATAACTTCAACGATTTTATTAATTCCTTTCGAATTGAGGAAAGTAAAAAACTTTTAAAAGGGGGAAAGGACAAATACATATCTGAAATACAATATTCGGTTGGATTTAACTCGAGGTCAAGTTTCTACAACGCCTTTAAGAAAAACACTGGTCTGACACCGGGAGAATACATTAAACTTCATTCCTAAGATTTCAAATATAAAAAATGTGTTTTGAATCCTGATTCAGAACAGATTTTTCATTTTCTTATTGTAGCTTTTGCCGGCTATTTAAGTATTAATGTAATAAACCTTACAATCATGAGAACTATAATTGGAATCATCTTAGTCTTCATAGCATTAGGAAATATTTCAGGACAAATTTCTGAAATTGATTATTTCGGGCAAACACCACCAGGTGATTCAGCAATTGTATTTGCGCCTACGGTTATTTCCCTGCCTGGCAAGTACAATCAAAATGGAAGCTTTTCAGCAGATGGAAAAGAATTTTGTTTTACAGTGACAAACAGTGAGTGGTCGAATAGTAGTTTGTATTACACCAGATTTGAAAATGACAATTGGCTAACGCCACAAAAAGCCAGCTTTGTGAGTGGATCAATTTGGGATGCCTTTTTTACTCCTGATGGCAATAATTTAATTTATACCAAAATAACAAGTGCTCCTGATTTATGGATGCTTGAAAAAGAAGGCGATAGTTGGGGAAATCCAACCAAACTGGCTTCTCCTGTGAGTTCAAGTTCTGCCGAGTTTTCACCTTCTGTTTCGTTAGACGGGACAATATATTTCTTTTCAAGAAGGAGTGGTAATATTTATCTCTCAATGAAGGAAAGCGGTTCTTATAAACATGTTGAAAAAGTTGAAAGTCCAATTAATGATTTTAGTGACGGCGAACCATATATCGCACCCGATGGAAGTTACATGATCTTCTGCTCCTCAGACAGGCCCGATTGTGTCGGCCAGGATGACATATACATCAGTTACAAACTTAGCACTGGATGGTCTAATCCAATACATCTTGGGGCTAAAATTAATACAGCAGAAATTGAATGCAGTCCAAACATAACACCAGATAATAAATATCTTCTTTTTACGCGTCGAGAAAAAATGCAGACTACTAAACCTTCGATGATTCTATGGGTGTCAGCTTCATTCATCGAAGAGCTTAGACGCACGGATATTAATAGTATAAGCATAACAGATAACCATCTAAGTATCTTTCCGAATCCTGCAGAAAGTATAATTTTTATTAATCATTCAGAAAATATAGAAAATGCATATTATTCACTTTTCAGTCTTCAGGGATATTTAATAATGGATGGAAATTTAAAGAACAACTCTATTGATATTTCTCAAATCCCAGATGGAGTTTATTTCTTGCAAATTGAAATAAATAACAGATTAATGACAGGGAAATTAATTAAGCACTGATAAATAACTAAAATCAGTCATGTAACAGTTAAGCATTAAGATTGATTAATATAGGGTATTAGCTTTGCTCATCAAGGCTAGCATACAACAATATAGGATTTAAGGCACAGTTGAGCCAAAAAAAGAGGCAGTAGGTTTTGGGAACTTACTGCCTCTTTTGCAAGTATATGTTTTCAAATAGCACACTCAATTGGGTTTTAAATCTTGTTGGGCTAAACCTCTGAAAATTAGAACCTGACTATAAGGGGATTAAATACTTAAACCTACTGTTTTTCCGTCCTGATTTGTGTATTTTATTTGAGTATTGCCTTTAGTTTCTGCAATCTGCCGACCGCTACTTAGAAGAGTTTCAAAGAAAATATACCTGTACTCCGAAACTCGATCTTGATGAATTATTAAATAGTAAGGAGATTTTGATAAAGCAATAGTATTTACTTTCTAATTATTCCACAAGCCAGGTTTTGTAGCTTTTGTTGTATTACATTTTGGAAGATTTTGAAATACGATAAATAAATCGTATCTTAGCATCATATTTAATCAAAGTGTATTTTATCATGAAGGTAACAGCGATATTGCCAGACGAAATAGTAAGTGATGTACAGGAATTTACTGGAGGAAAGAATATAACTGACAGCTTGTTAAAAGCATTAAATGATTGGTTATATACAAAGCGCATTGAAAAATTAAATGGCTCTATTGAAAAGAATCCGGTGGAATTTATAGAGGGGTTTACTGCTGATAAAGTAAGATCATTAAATAAAAAAATTACATAAACTTAATGGTTCTCATTGATACTAATATTTGGATTGAGTTTTTAAAGAATAATTCTGAATACTTCGAAGAAGTTTCAGCTTTACTACAAAACAAAATGGTTGTAACTATTGAGCCGATCTTCTCTGAGTTGCTTTATGGTGTTAGATCAAAAAAAGATGAAAACAAAATTCAAAAATACTGGAAGGTACTTCCAAAGATAGAATTTAGCCAGGAGAGCTTAATTGAAGCATCTATATTCGCTAATCGAAATAAGTTTTATAGTAAAGGAATTGGATTGCTCGATGCTGTAATTATAAAGGCAGCGACAGAGAATAATTTACTGGTATGGACCCTTGATAAGAAAGTACGGGTTCACCTTGATGAAAAGCAGATTTTTAAAATACCATAAAACTCAAATTTCTTATGCAGCGATAACCAAGTATGGTAATCTTTCATATTCGAAAAATACAAGTTTTTTTTAAATTACGTTTTGCGAGTATAGATTTTATTATCTATTTTGAAATATTATAGTTTTCTACCGAAACAATTTGTGAAGTTTTTGGCTGAAGGCTCACTTATACTAATCATTTATTGAGGTTAACCATCCAGGTTTAACTTCAAGAACATTTTCCAATTTACAAATGATTTCCTGGGTTGGTTCTTTTAAACCTCTCTCATAGTCTGAGTACCTTGCAAACCTAATATCGGCTAAAACTGCACATTCAACCTGAGTAAGACCTTTTGTCTTCCTTGCGGTTTTTAATCTTTCATTTATTGTAGCGCAAGTTTTTTATAATCTAATAGATAGGTCAAGATGTCCTCCTAATCCAAGCTGTACAATCTTCTGTAAAGTTGAAAGTCGAACCTCTTTTACATTATTCTCAATCTTAGAAATGTAGGATTTCGTTGTCCCAACTTTCTCAGCCAGTTCAGCTTGAGTTAATCCTTTTTCAAGTCTAGCCTCATGAAGCAATGTTCCTAACTTGAAATTTTCATAACCGTTATCAAGTTCGTCTCTTGATTCTGTTCCTTTAACTCCATAATGTTTGTCTTTAAATTCATCAAGAGTCATTTTGTTACTTGCTTTCATTTTCATACTCCTCCATAATTTTAAGTGCCTTTTCGATTTCTTTCTTTGGTGTCTTCTGTGTTTTCTTCTGAAATCCACTAGTCAAGACTATTAACTTATCTTCATCGAAGAAGCAAAGTATTCTAAAAATATCTCTACCAAGTTTAACTCTAATTTCATATAAACCCTGTGTCGATTCAATGTGTTTGAGATATGTCTCAGGGACTCTTTCAAGTTCCTCAATCAATTCAATAGTCCAGATGATTTTAGCTTTAACTTTTGCAGACTGTTTAATGAAAAACTTCTCAAAGTAATCTTTATAAAAAATCGCAGTTCTATATTTTCGCTTTGATTCCATAGAACAAAGATAGGTAATGTTTCACTAAAGTACAACTCGCTATAAGTATTAACTGACAGCCCTAATTTGCGCTAACTCTTTTATAGAGACAATAAAAAACCTTCAAAAGTTGTCGCTATCTCTTTTTGTAATATAAAACAATAAATAATTAATTGATCCAATGCTCCTGTGTCCCCATTCTGATCAGCTGTAGATCTTCCGGAAGTGTTTTTTGGGGACATTGTATAAAATTTTACTCTTCTCAACATTCTAAAGTTACTTGAAATCCCTGAAATTGAGCTTATACGCAGAAACCCTACACACTCCAAAAGACTACGGCATAACCCACAAGGCGACCCACAAAACACCCCTTATTCCGTTTCCTTTTGGACGTATTCAGTGATTTCAAGTGCTGGAATCGGTGATAATTGAATGTTTCACCAAAAATTTCTAGCTATGAAAAATTTATTTCTTTCCAACGTTGCCGAAGTACAGCTTACTTACATTACCAAAGTAAAAGCTACAGATCGCCCTCAAATTACCCGTTCTAATGATGCAGAAGAAATCCTGCGTAATTATTGGGATCATACCATTGAACACACAGAAACTGTAGTGCTAATGTTGCTCAACAGGGCCAACCGTATTTTAGGCATTACCACTTTATCAAAAGGAGGCACAACCGGGTGCATTGTTGATGTGAAAGTAGTATTCCAGTATGCACTAAAAGCTAATGCTAGTAGTGTAATCCTGGCACATTCCCACCCAAGTGGCAACCTAAAAGCCAGCCAGGCTGATATTAATATTACAAAGAAAGTAAAGGAGGCTGGAGAATTTCTTGATATAAAACTCCTGGACCACATTATACTTACTCCCTATGATAGCTACTTATCAATGGCAGATGAAGGTATTTTATAATGCCTTTTTTACCCCTGAGAGTTTTCTAAATCCCTCTCGAAATTCGTTACGTGATTAATGTACTCAGATTCATTTATAAAGTTTATAGGAAAGAAGGTAGTAATCTTTTCCCGGTCAAAAGCTTTTTGTTCCAGGTCAAGATATTCCCTAAATGATAAAATATCTTGCTTGGATCCTCTGAAGCAAACTACAATATATTTGTTAATCATTAAAAGTTTTGCTTCCAGTAAAAGAATTTCCTGCAGAAGAGTTTCATCTTTTAAATCCTGGGGAACTATATAGTACTCATTCAATAAATTTTCATATTGAATTATACAGTCGATTTCTTCTTTTGTCCAGGAATAATTCATTGCTTAAAAATACGAATCATTATTGAATTCCATTGTACCGGAATGCTAAAATAATCCCCGTTAGCGGAGCGGAAATTTTCATGATTTTATTACTCTATAAGAGACTGATTTAATTACAATCCAATAGGGGATCGATCCCTATTGGTATTGTTTAGGTTGGACATGGGAGGTGTTAAAATGGTGTTCACGCGAGCAAAGGTAGAAAATGATTATTGGAACGCACAAGACCTGGGCCCTTTGGGTTTTGGGAAAAATCTCCACCCCAAAAGGGGTAGTATTTTTCCCAAAAGTCTTGCACTAATCCAAAATCATTTTCAGTAGAGGCCACGTGAAAACGATGTTTAACTAAAAATGTATAAATTATGAATTCACTAAATTTCGTTTCGGAATCTGAACTATTTCAGACATTAAGTAAAAAGCTTGGCACAAAAGAAACTAAGCTATTAATAAAGTATGTTAATGAAAATGCATATGAAGCAGAGAAAAATATTGCATCCAAAGAAGATTTAGCAAATGCTAAAATTGAAATTATTGAAAAAGTACAGAAATCTCAATATTCTTTATTGTCTTGGATAATTGTTCTTTGGCTCTCAACTCTTGGAGTAGTATTAACTTTAGCTTTAACACTTTTTAAGTAGCCTTCGGGTTACTTTTTTTGCTTCTTAAAAAGCAATGGCCCAAACCATAACTAATCCTAGAATTAATCCCATTAAAATAGCAAGACCATAGAAAGCCCATTTATGATTGAAAAGGTATGTAAGGAATAGTTGCATAGCTTTGTTTTCAACTTAAGAGATACAAAATTAAGTATATAGTAAATTTACGAAATATATTCTAAAAGGTTGAGCATAGCTTATCTCTTTGAATACGTTCTGTCATGGTTTTTGTGAAAAACAAAAACACACGCCAGAACGACTATATATTTTTTGTCCCGAAAGCTCCATCCAATTTTCCCCTGGGTTATATAAATATTCCAATCCTGAAAATGCTTTTAAAGTGTTTTTCTTCTAATAGGCTAAACAAGACTTACCATTCTATGCTATGGTTGTCTTGAACTTCAATATCCATAATATCGCATTTTAATCTTTTCGCACTTTCTTCAAGTTGTTTCATCATGTTTTTATGCACGGTGGAATCACTTGATAAATAATTATTCAAAGATTTATATAAATCTCTAAATCTTTTTTCTCCTTTAGTATTTCTTACAAAGTTATAATGTATGGTTTGGTATATTTGAAAGATATATTTTTGATTTATGCTTAATCCTTTTCCGATAAGAGATTTTAAATTTTCACCGGCTACTGGATCATATTCCATTAAAGCATTCTCTATAATATATTCAAGGAGGTAGACGAACGATTGCTTAAGTTTATTGAGAGAAAGATACCCGGCATTTTGTCTGAGCACATTTGAGAAAATTAAAATATCAGGCCAAATAAATTGAGTACCATAATAAGTAATTGTATCATTTTCGATTTGAATTTTTTCTTTAAGTCGATGGGCATCTTTAGCCTTTCTAATTTCGTATGCAAAATTCATTAGTAATTTAAATTGTCCTGATTGCAACTCATGATCTTCATCTAACGAATCAGCTATATTTTGAATAACACTATAGAGAATTGTTAAGTTTTCAAAATCTCCATATATGGAAATTCCGGTTCCGCTTTTAGTTGGATTTGCTTTTAACATTTCATCAGAATTATTATCTGCAATTTAAATGATTCACGTACTCAGATTCATTGATAAAGTTTATCGGAAAGAAGGTAACAATGTTTTCTTTATTTGTAGATTTTTGTTCCAAGTTGAGATATTCCCGGAATGATAAAATATCATTTGCAGAACCTTCTTTGCACACAACAATATATTTATTTATCATAAGAAGTTTTGCTTCCTGGAAAAGAATTTCTTGCAGCAGAGATTCATCTTTTATTTCTTTTGGAAATGAATAATAATGATTCAATAAATTTTCATATTGAATCAAATATTCGAGTTCTTCTTTTGTCCAGGTGTAATTCATTATTTAAAAATACGAATTATTATAACCATATTCCATTGCACTTGAATGCTAAAAAAACTTTCATTAGCGGAGCGGAAATTTTAAAGTTCATTATTTATTTGTCCTG
>CAYWBC010000142.1:0-8640 GCA_964456285.1 uncultured Bacteroidales bacterium | reverse complement strand
AGGAGCCTGTTCAGATGCATATGAATAAGGCTTTTCAAATGGTTTTGGAGTGTGGTGCGGGTTTTTGTTTTTGAAATGATTTCTGAGATTATGCCTGATGTATTTCTATTAAAGGATCTGATTATTTTAAAAAGCGGGAACAAGGGATCTGTTTTGTCCAATTGCCCGAATAAAAGGGTTTCAATTCTGCCGGAATATTTGCGGTAATCCTTGTCTATCTGAAGCCTGGCCGGTTTCTCCAATGCAAACTCTGCTGCAAATTCCAGGCGTAAGTGATCCATAAGGTCCTTTTTTTGTTTCAGATCGAAAGCAAAACAATTCATGTAAGTATCTATGGCTTTTATTCCCCACAACCATCTTATATCCTCATCCAATGAATCTTTTGTTTTAAAAAGAAACTGAACCACAGCCCGGCTATCAAAATAAAAGAGTTTTTCAAATAGTGCAATTGTTTTGCGTGGGTAACGCTGGAGTTCTCTTTTGTAGGTGGCGGTTTCAACTCTCCAAAGCAGATCATTTTTTGTAAATTTTGCGATGTTTTGATTGGTATATTGTACCAGGGTTTGTAATTTATTTGTATCGGGGAGATGAAATCTTAGTCTTAGGTGTGGATCGGGGTCTTCATACCTTATATAAAACCAGTGATCAATAACTTTTTCTTTTAGTAGTTTATTCACTAAAGATTTTATAGAATAAATCAGCATCTCATCAGAAGTCTTTGTTTCACAATAAAACTTATAATATAACCATTCAGAACCTGGCAGGAATGACTGAGCAGGAATTGAGACTTTCGCTTTATAATTTTTGATTCCGGAAAAAATTGAATTCGTTCGTAAGACAGGGGCAAAAAATTGATTTACGTATGGTTTCCCATTGTGATCCTTAATTGGAGTATCCTTATCAAATAGGTATTCTTTTAAGACTATTCTTTTTTTGTTTTTAATAGAATCCAAAAACATATCTATTGTCAGCGTGTTTTCCAGATCGATAAATAATTCATTGTCACCTTCAACAAATATGATAAATTGTGGCATTTTCCATTTCATCCTAAAATTATTCACCACTCTTAACCTTTCATTATTATCTACATCCAATAAAAAATGCCATTCCTCTTGAGGAAGTTGCCAGGTAGCTAAAAAAAGAATAGCTTTCCCATATTTAACTCTAGGTAAAAAAGGGATATTTTCTGCCCAGTTACCCCATTGGAAAGTTAAGTTTCTTACACAATCGGGAGCTTGCATATCACATAAAAACCGGTAAGCAGGCAATTCACTTAAAGTATAATTATGAGCAGTACTCAAACAAGGAATTATCCTCCTGTTGAGCCTTTTTGATCTAAGAATTACTCTGTTATCTATTAGGGAAACATATATATCCGAAATGGGAATTTGATACTTTTCATCTAAAGATGATCTGGCAAGATAGGGTATTTCATATTTTCTTGTCTGTGGACGCTTAATAACATCTCTTGATTGACTTTCAGGCATATGAACTATTTCTGCAAAAATAACCTCAGGATTATGATTCTCTTCTTCCCTGGAAATATCAAAAACCATATCGCTAATTTGTTTATCTAAATAAGCAAAACGACTTAATGTTTTTATTGCACTTTCACCTCCTGCATTTTCAATAAATACCACATTGTTTTTAAAATCTGTAATTCTAAAAGTAATATTAAAAGAAGGAGGAATTTTATTTTCCTTATTTTCAAAATCGCATAAATCTTTCTTGTTTAGTTTTAATTCATAATTCTTATTAAGTATTGATTTTTGCAATAGAAAAAATAGTTTCTTGTCTCTTTCCTCCCATTGTGTTATTTTTTTTCTACTATCCTCAAGTTCGATGTTCTTTACCAATGATGTCGGGTTTCCTTTAAATGATTCCGGATAGCCAATACCGGTTTCTGTATCCAGGACCTGAGCTAAAGGAACCTCAAGATTGCCATATCTTTCGGAAAAACGAGCAATAAAATTATCCATTTGAGGAGTATGCAATTTATTTGGGGGCAAGCGTAACAGAGCATCCATTCCCTCCATTAAAGAATGAGTGAAGATATGATCAATTGAATTATTCTTTGTAATCTTCTTTGCATCTACATGAAATATACTGTTTACGTCATGCGAAATATGCAGCTTATTCAATAAACTTATAATGCCATTATAGTCAGAAATTTTATTTGTATTGCTCTTGTCTAATCGATTCAATAAGATCTCTACCTCTAACAGTATATTTTTTATCTTCATGCATTTCCCCTTGGCATTGATCTTTCTCAATATCTCAAGCAATTGATTAAAATATTCATCCCCTGTAACAATAGGTTCCAATTCACTAATAATAACCTGGTTATCAATTAAAGAATGGATATAATTGTTTGATTCTGCAGATCCGTATCCTTCTGATCTAAGAAAATCATAGAGTTCAGAAAAACGAGCACCTTGTGTTGTTAGTTGTAAAATTCTCTCTAATTCTCTGCTATTTTCTATTTCAGACAATGCATAGATACACTTTCCGTTTTGCTCAACGTTTTCTATGTATTTCAGTTTCTTATTGCATTTATACAAGGAACTATTCGAAAAATATTTTAGTTCTTTTCGAATGGCTGCATCCTTGCTTAAACAAGCAATTAAACTATTCAGGAATGAACCTGAAACACTTGTTTTTCTTACTGTTCCATTAAAAAGTACATTTGAAACATTTGCCCATTCAATTAAACTGGCAGCAGCAAATAAACCAAAGGGTGTGCATCTATAGATGGAACGTACATGGTATTTCAACAGTGTATTCTGAAACTCTTCTAAGTGCTCCCTTTTTAAGATTAGCCCTGTTAATTCAGCTGAAGCCAGGAACAGCCTTTCAAGACAATGTTCAGAAATACTTTTATTAAAAAAAAAAGAATAATCTGTATTCAAATCATTTACAGGAGTTCTAAGCAGAATGTTATTGTAAAGCTTTATTGACATGTACTATTTTTATGCTCCGGGATATAGAAACTTCATTGCAATAAAGAAACAACAATCTATTCAAATATCTAGAAAATCTTATCTGAACAAATATTTGAAATTATTTGGTTTCAATTGTTGTTTTCGTCTTCCACAAATTATCTCCACCTCTAATACTTGCCATATCAATATTCGTTAGTTTTCGCGTAAGTGTTTTCTTCAATATTAGAGAATTGTGTTTCGATATTTCATAATAGTAAAGTTTGGTTATTAAATAAATAGTTTTACAAATAAAAAAATAATAATTCAAAATTTTAATAAAGGTTCATATTGACAAACAAGAAACTTGCACTGAGGATATTGACATTCATACAATTAAAATTATTGTTTGAATAAAAAATTATCTATTTAGTTCACTACTCTTATCTTTGCTTAATATATCCAAAAAACTACAACTATAATTTAGTATTTACAAATATCTAATAAACTAATCTGAAGTTATTTCAGTTATTGAAGCTCTACTAAAGATTGAGTAATAAAATCACGAAAAAAATCCAATTAGTTTATGGTAACCATAAAATTAAAAAGGAAAGAAAAAGTAACACATATAATAATTTGGGTAGGCATTCTTATTTTTGTTCATTATATGGACTCAGGCTTCATGCCAAATTCATTCAAAAATGCAATTTCTACAATAGAAACAGTAATATTAAGTTTCACTATTCCATATTATTTATTTGCGCTCTTTATTTTTCCAAAATATTGGAAAAAAAATAATCTAAAATTGTCAATATGGATTATTGCTATTTTTGCTTATTATTGGACATACTATTTAATTGATGTAAAATATATAATCCCTATTCTTATTGATCAGAACATATTTGAAGATATATCTATTTGGGGGTTGTTAATGGATGCAATATTTTTGTTTTTAGTTAATCTTGGATTTGCTTTTACTTTTTTCATCAATAAAAAACAAATTCATGATCTTAACTATCAATTGGATAAAGAGAAATTTCTTATGCTTAAGGATTTTATTTTTTTAAAAAACCAGTTAAATTCCCATACCACCTATAATTTCTTAAATTATTGTTATAGCCTGATTCAAAACAAATCAATCAATGGAGCAAAATCAATAGAACTGTTTTCTGATATGTTAAGATATACTTCTTCAATAAAATCAGAACAAAAAGTTGATTTAGAAAGTGAATTAACATACATCAGCAACTATATTGAATTAAAAACACTTTTAAGTTCTTCCATGCACATTGACTTTTCATGTACTGGAAAGCCAAAAAATCACAAAATTATCCCCCGAATATTAATTACCTATATCGAGAATGCTATTAAACATGGCATTACAAATAATCCTTTAGAACCTGTTATTATTAAATTAGATATTACAAAAAATATATTAAAATTATTTGTAAAGAATAGAGCAAAGAAAGATATTAAAAACATTCGGAATTCCGGTACTGGAATACAATATGTTATGAATCTTTTAAAATTACTTTATTCAAACCGATTTGAACTCAATATAGATACAAATAACAGCATTTATGAAGTTAACTTAAAACTAATCCTAAATTAAATTTATTCCAAACCCAAAAATCTATGAATAAATATTTAATAATGATAATTGCCTTGTTTTTATTAGGCTGTAATAATCATTCCAAAATGGGGGGGAAATGAAATGGAACTATCCGAAAATACAATCGGATACCGCCATTGACTATTACTATGGTAAAAAAATAATTGATCCTTATAGGAATTTAGAAGATGTAAATTCTGAATATGTAAAAAATTGGCTTGAGAAGCAGAGAGCATTTTGTGATAGTGCCTTGTCAAAAATAAAAAATCATTCAAGCTTAAAAGAGGATTTGGAACAATATTTAAATTCTACAAAAGTAAAGGGGGGATTTCCGCGTCCTGTTGATGAGAAGTTATTCTATGTGAAAAAATTTATTTCCACAAACATTGATAAACTATACTACTATAATGGACTAAGTGAAGATACTATTGAAATGTTTAATACGGAGAACCTTAATAAAACTAACGGATCTATATATAACATTGATTATTATGAGCCTTCACCTGATGGTAAATATGTAGCGATGGGTATATCCCCTGATGGTACAGAATCCTCCAGTATCTACATTATTGATGTTGAAAAAAGACATTTATTAAAAGATTATATTGGCAAAACGATGACAGTTTTCCCCCAATGGTTACCAGATGGTTCTGGATTCTTTTATTCAAGATTGAAAGATCTTAAAACCAAGGAAGATTCATCAACAATTTTTGAAGACATTAGTGCTTATTTACATCTACTTGGAACGAGTCAAAATGATGATAAGCTAATAGTTAACAGATTGATGAATGAAAAATTAGCTCTTAAAAAAATAGATGCGCCCTTACTTACTTCTTTTCCAGAATCAGAATATATCTTTCTGCAAATAATGGAGGGTGTTTCACCTTACATTACATTGTATTATGCGCCGCTCATGGATGTTCTAAACCAGGATACAGATCAAATATACTGGCGTAAAATTTGCGATGGAGAAAACAAGATTAAGTATTTTGCTCCTCATCAAAACTTTGTTTATTTAATGTCATTTAATGACAACTCAAATGGAAAACTTCTCAAAGTAAAAATGGACAATTCCGATTATGAAAAGGTCATTTTTGAAGACCAAGAATTTGTTTTACAAGAATTGATCCGCAGTAAAGAAGCAATTTATATGAAATGTATTTACAATGGGATAAATAGAATCATTGCCATCGATTTAGATAATGATAGTAGTAAATTCATTCCACTCCCTTTTAATGGTTCAATTGAAATAACTCCTAACTTCCCTGTAGGAATAAGCAATTCAAACAGCATTAGTTTTTACTTTAAAATGAGGTCCTGGAATCAGGAAAGTGAAGTTTATTGTTACAATCCTATTGATGATCACGTTACAAACGCAAATATTTTACAATCTGAATCATTATCTTCTCAAAACAAATTAAAGGTAGAAGAAGTAGAAGTAACTTCACATGATGGTGTAAAAGTACCCTTATCTATAATTTATTCATCAGATGTTAAATTGAATGGGGAAAATCCTTTGGTTATTTATGCCTATGGGGCATATGGCTATTCAATCATGCCATATTTTAGCATGCATCGAATGGCCTGGTACAATAGAGGAATTATATTTGCTGTAGCCCATGTTAGAGGAGGTGGAGAAAAAGGAGATAATTGGCATAAGGGAGGTTTTAAAGAAACTAAATCCAATAGCTGGAAAGACCTGATCTCTTGCACTGAATACTTAATTAAAAAGAAATATACAAATCCTTCAAAAATTATCGCAAAAGGTGAAAGTGCAGGTGCAATTACTGTTGGACGAGCCATTCAGGAACGTCCGGATTTATATAAAGCATCAGTTATAAAGGTGGGTGCTTTAAATATCATACGTGATGAACTAGAATCTACTGGAAATACAACAGAATTTGGCACAGTTCAAGATTCTCTTGAATTCAAGTATTTGTATGAAATGGATGTGTATCATCATTTGCAAGAGGACATAGAATATCCTTCCCTTTATTTAACTGCAGGATTGAATGACTATCGAGTTCCAGTCTGGCAACCTGCAAAAATCGTATCCAGAATGCAGGCTTTTGAAAAAAAAGATAATATTGTATTGTTCAGGGTTGGTAAGGAAGGGCACTTTTACGGTTCAGATTATTCTCAGGATTTAACTGATGAATATACCTTTATTTTCTGGCAACTTGGAATAAATGGGTTTGAGTACAGCAATACAAAATAATATTTTTACTAAAAGTTGTTATGGACAACAAACACAAAAAAATAATTACACATTTGTTGATTTGGGCTTTGATGTTTCTTTATATAAACCTTTCAGCCCCCTTCCCAAAAGAAATAATTCCCAGGCTAATCTGTAATGGATTAAAGATATTGAATTATATGTTTGTCTTTTATGCCCTATATTATATAGTGTTTCAAAGATTCTGGGAAAAAAATTCATTTCTTTTAATCATTAGTGCTTTGGTTGTTTATTTATCCTTCACTTACTTTTTATATCAAATTAATGAAAATGTTTTCCCATTTTTTGGTAGAGCTAATGTTTTTAAGGAAAAACCATCTCATATACTATTTCTATTTTCATTTTACTTCTTTGCATTGGCTGGTGGATTTGCAGTTTCTCTTTTTATAAATAAGTATAGCCTTTATAAATTAAAAATACAGAGCAATAAGCAAAATGCACTCATTAGAAAAGAGATATTTATTTTGAAAAATCAATTTAACTCACACATTACTTTCAACTTTTTAAATTACATCTACTCACATGTTTTAGAAATCTCTGAAAAGGCAGCCAAGCCAATTGAAATGTACGCTGATATGCTTAGGTACACATTAAGTATAAATCCAGAAAAAAAAGTCACATTACAACAAGAAATAGATTACATAAAAAATTTCATTGAGATACAAAAATTGCTAAGTAATAAAGTGTATGTAAAACTCACGATAAAAGGAGAACTTGAAAACAAATACATTATTCCTCGGTTACTGATTACACTAGTTGAGAATGCCTTTTCCCACGGCCAGTTTAATAATCCAAATAAGCCCATCAACATAAAACTTATTTCGGATCAGTCAAAAATTGATTTTGAAATAAGAAATTCAATTAAAAATAAAAAACCTGATAAGAGTGGAGGAATCGGATTAAATAATTTGAAAGAAATCCTTGAATTGTTTTATAAGGACAGCTATGAGCTTATTTTAAAACATTCTAAAAAAGAATATATTGCCAAATTATCCATTAGCATAAGTTGAGTAAGTAATACAAAACTACAAAGAATGAAAAAATTTACATGTTTGATTGTAGATGATCAAAAAGAGGCCGTTGAACTTATTGAAAATCATGTGAAAAAAATAGATAGTTTAGAATTAGTACTTGCCACAATAGACCCCTTAGAAGCAATATCACTTTTAGACAAACACAAGGTAGACATAATTTTTTCAGACATTGAAATGCCGGAAATTTCCGGAATAGAATTTATTGAAAGTCTGAAAGAAAAATGGGGCAATGATATGCCAAAAATAGTTTTTGTTACTGGCTATGATAATTATGCATTGGAAGGCTATGAGCATGGTATTGTAGATTACCTGATGAAACCTGTTAGCTTTAAAAGACTAAAAAAGTCTGTAGACCGAATTCTCAATGATTTAAATAAAATCAAAGATTCTAGCTCAACCCACAATTTCTTTTTTGCAGACGTAAACGGGAAAAAGGTAAAAATAACTTTTGATGATATTATTTACATTGAAGCGGCCAGAAACTACATTATTATTGCAACCGATGAGAGCAGGCATATTATTTACAGGTCAATGAATTCTGTTCTTGAGGTATTGCCCCATGATAAATTTATAAGAGTGCATAAGTCGTACATTTTGGCCATTGACAGAATTATTTCTATCAGGGGCAGTGAATTTTTAATTGAAAGGAAAAACAAAAAGATAGATATTCCTCTCGGCATTACGTTTAAAAAGCGAGTGCTTAAAAGGCTTAATATTTCTTGATATACGGGCAGGTGGTGAGGTGTGGGCTTTTAGCCTGGATTGAAAATCCGCGCGAGCCTTTAGAAATGTTTTAGTTGACGTATTCAATATACCTTAAAATCCGGTACAGACAGGATT
>CAYWBC010000141.1:0-8836 GCA_964456285.1 uncultured Bacteroidales bacterium | reverse complement strand
CATTAAGGGTGCAGGAATTTATGCTTATGTAATTTGCGAAGAGCTTTCCGAAGATGAAATGGCAACCATTGAAAAGGAGATCAGAGATACAGTTACCAAGTATATTGGACCAATTGCAAAACCAGATCTGATCCAGATTGTAAGTGGTCTTCCTAAAACACGTTCAGGAAAGATTATGAGACGTATACTTAGAAAAATTGGAGAAGGTGATGCTTCAAATTTAGGAGATACCTCTACATTGCTTGATCCAGGTGTAGTTGAAGAAATAATCAACGGCGCAAAAGTAGAAGTAAAACGATAAATACATTTAAATAACCAAACAATATGAAGTCAGAATAGATACTTTAACCCATCTTATTCTGACTTCTAAATTTTACATTATGGAAAACCAAAAAGTAATGAACAGATGGCTTGTTGTCATTGGAGCCATACTTATTCAGTTAGCATTAGGAGCAATCTATGCATGGTCTGTTTTTACACCGAAATTGACTGCTGCTGATGGTGCTTATCAATTTACGGCAGGACAAGCTGCCTGGATTTTCTCTGCCGGATTATTCTTCTTCGCTCTTGTAATGATATGGGCCGGAAGAAAGCTCGCTTCTTTTGGGGCTCAGAAACTTGCAATGGCTGGTGGTATAACCCTTGGTCTGGGATATATTTTAGCCGGATTTTTTGGTGATAGCTTTATTGCTCAATTGATTCTAATTGGCATTATCGGAGGTTCCGGAATAGGTCTTGCATACGTTGTACCTATAGCTGTTGGTGTAAAGTGGTTCCCTGACAGAAAAGGAATGCTTACAGGTCTTGCTGTGGCCGGATTTGGTTTTGGTGCAACTATATGGGTTAAATGGGCCGGCTCATGGGGCGGAGGTCTTTTGAATAACCTTGAATTATTTGGTCTTGACGGTATCAGGTCTGTATTTGTATTGTATGGTATTATTTTCGCAGCCATGGTACTTATTGGCAGTTTGGTAATGAAAGATCCTCCTGAAGGATGGCTGCCAAAAGGATATACACCTCCTGAAACCTCAAATGCTAAGGCATCCGGTCAGCTTAACTTTGACACCAATGAAATGCTTAAGACTCCTCAGTATTACATGCTATTTTTAACTTTTGTCTTTTCTGCACTTGCAGGACTAATGGTTATCTATTGCATTAAACTTTTTGGAATTGACGCATTAACTTATTCCAAACTTGGATCACTTGATATTTTAAATCCTGACTTTGAAACAACAAAGAATTGGGCAAGTGCTATTGCGGGTACAGCAATGGCAACATATGCTATTCTTAACGGATTGGGTAGAATTGTATGGGGAGTTGTTTCAGATAAAATTGGTCGCAAATTGTCCATTTTCTTAATGAGTTTGTTGCAGGGAATTATCATGCTTTTCTTATTTAAATTAGGATCAGGTGCAGTTACTTTTATTATAGCTGCTGCTATCATTGGATTTAACTTTGGTGGTAATTTTGCTCTTTTTCCTGCTGCTACAGCAGATTTTTTTGGAAATAAAACAGTGGGGAAAAACTACGGGCTTGTATTTTTCGCCTATGGCATAGCCGGAATTGCCGGACCTCAGATTGCAGGCCTGTTTAAAGATGCTGCTAAAGGTGCGGATACACCCTCAGCCTGGATAACACCATTCATTATTGCTGGTATTGCTTGTATTGTGGGTGCCTTTGTTATTTTGTTTGCTAGACCACCTAAAAAAGCATAATTTGTTTCATAATAAGGCGCTGAATAGCGCCTTTTTTTTTACTGATTTTAGGATTACCTTTAATTATATATTTCGATCAAAATACTATTGATCAGATTAATTTTGTTTTCTAATTTTGCGGCTCTTGTAGCAATTTTTATTTAAAAATTCCTTTTTTGATTCACTGAAAAATCAATACAATGCCAATAAAAAAACTTGATAGCATATTCAAACCAAAGAGAATTGCACTCATTGGTGTATCTAATGACCCTAAAAGTGTTGGAGGAATAACCCTTAAAAATTTGGTTGGTGGTGGTTATAACGGCGTAGTTTATCCGGTAAATCCAAAAAGAGAAGCAGTACTGGGTATTCCATGTTACCCTGATGTGAAAAGCCTTCCCAAAGTTCCGGACTTAGCAGTTATTATGACTTCTGCAAAGATAGTTCCTCAGCTGGTAAAAGAATGTGGTGAAGCGGGAATACATGGCTTGATTATTATGTCTGCAGGATTTAAAGAATCAGGTGAAGAAGGAAAAAGACTTGAACAACTGGTAAAAGATGAAAAGGCGAAATTTACCGACATGAGAATTATCGGACCCAACTGCCTTGGAATTCTGGTACCCGGACTAAATATGAATGTTAGTTTTGCTGATGGAATGCCAAAGAGAGGACATGTTGCATTCATTTCTCAATCTGGAGCACTTTGTACTTCATTACTCGATTGGGCATATGAGAATAATGTTGGCTTTTCTTATTTTGTTTCAATTGGAAATTCCATGGACGTTAGCTTTGGAGATTTAATTGATTACTTCGGACAAGATTCGAATACAAAATCAATTGTACTTTATGTAGAATCACTCCAGGAGGCACGCTCCTTCATGTCAGCTGCGCGAGCATTTGCACGAAAGAAACCAATTATTGTATATAAATCAGGTCGATTCCCCGAATCTGCCGCCGCCGCCGCATCACATACCGGTGCAATGGCCTCAGAAGATTCTATTTACGATGCAGTATTCAGAAGAGCCGGTATTGCCCGTGTATATAATTTTGGAGATATATTTGATTTTACTGATTTGATTGGAAGGAAAAAGGCACCCAGAGGTTCCAATCTTGCAGTGATAACCAATGCTGGAGGTCCAGGTGTAATGGCAACAGATTCTTTAATTGCCGAAGGTGGAAAACTCGTGAAATTGACCGAGGATACTATGCAAAAACTAAATGATTTGCTGCCTCCATTCTGGTCTCATGGTAATCCTGTTGATGTTCTTGGAGATGCTACTCCTGAAAGATTTGCAACAGCCACTGAAATTGTTCTGGAGGATGAAAATGTAGATGCTGTTTTGGTTCTTCTTACTCCACAAGCTATGACTGCCCCTACAGAAACAGCTCAAGCCATTGCTAATCTGGCCTCTAAAACATCAAAAACCATTATGGCGGCGTGGCTTGGTGGAGCTAGTATGAGAGAGGGAATGTCAGTCTTTAATAATGCTGGAATAGCTGCTTATGGTACACCCGAACAAGCTATCCAGGCATTCATGACTCTCTCACGTTATTCCGAAAACCTGGAAAACTTATATGAGACACCAAAAGAAGTGCCGGTATCCTTTTCATACGATAGGGATGAACTTAGAAGCAAATATTTGAATGATATTTTTATTAAGGCAAAAATATTGAACGAGGACGATTCAAAACTGCTTATCAATGATTATGGTATTGCAACTACCCATCCTCAACCCGCTTCTAACGAAGATGAGGCAGTTAAAATCGCTAATGAAAAGAAATACCCGGTTGTGATGAAAATATATTCAGGTGATATAACGCATAAATCAGATGCGGGAGGTGTTGCACTGAATATTAGAGATGATGAAATGGTTAAAGCCGCTTACAGAAATATGATAAAAACAGTATCGAAAAATTTACCCGATGCGAAAATTGATGGTGTCACTATTCAAAAAATGATCTCATCAAAAGATGCTATAGAATTAATTCTGGGGATTAAAAAGGATCCTGTTTTTGGCACTGTAATGCTTGTTGGTATGGGTGGTACCACTGCAGAATTATTCAAAGACAAGCGGCTGGAGTTCCCCCCATTGAATGAACAACTTGCCAGACAAATGCTTCAATCGCTGAAAATTTATCCCTTATTAACAGGATATCGTGGAAGCAAACCCAAGAACATTGATAAATTGATTGAGGTAATTATTCGTTTGTCATACCTTGCTGCTGATTACCCTGAGATTGAAGAGTTAGATATAAACCCCTTGCTTGTAACGCCCGATGATGTTATTGCACTTGATGCCCGTATTGTAATTGATGAGAAATTACTTTACAAACCAGTTAAGGATTACTCTCATCTTATTCTGAGACCATATCCTGAGAGACTGATAAAAGAAGCAAAGCTCCCTGATGGAACAAAAGTCCTTCTCAGACCTATTAAGCCTGAAGATGAACCGATGTGGCTCGATTTATTGGCTAGTTGTTCGAAAGAATCCATCTACTTGAGATTCAGGTATGACTTTAATTTTGATTCTCATGAGGTAGCATCTCAATTCTGTTTTATTGATTACGATCGTGAACTGGGTATTGTTGCTGAAATTGTTGAAGATGGAGAGAAAAAATTGATTGGCGTTGGTAGGTTAATTGCAGATCCTGATATTGAAATTGTAGAATATGCCATACTCATTACTGATAAATGGCAAAAGAAAGATCTCGGTCATATTATAACTGAATATTGTGTGCAAATTGCTAAAGATCTAAAAATAAAACGATTAGTTGCTGAAACTACCAAAAACAATAAGCCCATGATCTCAGTTTTCAAGAAACTCAATTTTAAAATACAGTTTAATGAAGATACTACTGTATCTGTATCTAAAAATCTGGTTGAAGAAACTGAATAGGGATTCAAAATTTCAATTTAATACTGAAGAAAAAACAATAAACTTCCCGGCGGTTTTAAATTGCCGGGAAGTTCTATTAAAATTAGAATGGATATCAAGGAAATACAGAAAGCTGCAGAAATTATCCGTAAAGCCAAATATACAGTGGCATTTACTGGCGCTGGTATTTCTGCAGATAGTGGCATACCAACATTTAGAGGAGAAGATGGTGTCTGGAACAGTCATCACCCAATATACCTTGAAATTGATTTCTTTAAAAAGAAACCCTTACAATCATGGATAAAAATTAAGGAAATATTTTATGACAATCTTACTGATGCAAAGCCAAATGCAGCGCACAAGATCTTAGCAAAAATGGAAAAAAGAAGTTTTGTTGAATCAATTATTACTCAAAACATCGACAATCTTCATCAGAAAGCCGGTAGCAGATATGTTTATGAATTGCATGGCAATTACAAACAACTTATTTGTACTGAGTGCAGCTCAGAATATGATATAAGTTTTGCAGATCTGAATTACTTACCTCCAACATGTTATGTTTGTAAAGGACTGTTGAAGCCTAATATTGTATTTTTTAATGAGCCCATACCGCATTTTGCCAAAACACGTTCATTTGCTGAAGCAAAAAAAGCCGATGTTATGTTAATTATTGGAACTAATGCTGAGGTTTTACCTGCTGCCGATCTTCCCGTAACAGCGAAAGAACATGGTGCCAAAATAATCGAAATTAACATCAAAGAATCACACTTAACCCATTCCATCTCTGATATTTTCCTGAAAGGCAGGGCAACGGAAATCCTGACAAAAATCGGAGAATATCTATATCTTTAGCTAAAGCTCAATTTGATTCAGCTAATTTATTTCTTTTCCCGGTGTCACTTCTCAATCAATCATGATGAAAATCATAATGCAGATAGCACGCTAATAATTCATTAATTAGTAACTTTCAATATGAAGATACTTGTCATCAATTGTGGAAGTTCCTCGATTAAGTATAAACTTTTCGATTTACCCGAATCAGATGTTCTGGCAAAGGGAGTTATTGAGAAAATAGGCATAGATGGATCGTTTATTATGCATGCTATCAAATCCGAAACAGAAGTAAAAATTGAAAAGGAAATCATTGATCATCAATCTGGTATAGATTTCATACTCAAATTACTCGTTGATAAGGAATTTGGAGTTCTTGAAAAAATTGATGAAATTGATGCAGCCGGACACCGAATTGTACACGGAGGTGAAGAATTTCATTCAAGTGTTTTAATAACCCGGAAAGTTATTCATGAAATTGAAAAATGCTCAAAGCTTGCTCCCCTTCACAATCCCTCAAACCTAAAAGGAATACACGCCATGTCAAAATTAATTCCTGGCATAAAACAAGTTGCAGTTTTTGACACACAATATCATCAGACTATGCCAGCATGTGCATACATGTATGCTATTCCTTATGATTATTACCAAAAGGATAAAATACGGCGATATGGTTTTCATGGCATGAGTCATCACTATGTTTCAAACCGTGCTTGTGAATTTTTAAATTTGAATATTAAAGACCTAAAAATAATTAGTTGTCATTTAGGCAATGGATCATCAATTACCGCCATAAAGAATGGAGTATCAATTGACACGTCTATGGGATACACACCAATTGAAGGCCTTATCATGGGTACAAGATCCGGCGATCTGGATATCGGTGTGGTAACTCATATTATGGAAGAGGAAAAAATGAATCAAAATTCTGTAAATGCTCTCTTAAACAGTCGGAGTGGAATGTTGGGAATAACAGGAATATCTTCGGATATGCGTGAAATAGAGGCAGCTGCAAAAAATAAAAATAATGCAAGAGCAAAACTGGCATTGGAAATGTATTATTATCGAATAAAAAAATATATTGGTGCTTATGTTGCAGCACTAAATGGCCTTGATCTATTGATTTTTACTGGCGGCATAGGAGAAAACAGATCTGAAACCAGAAGAAATGTTTGTGAAAATTTCGACTTTTTAGGCCTTAAGCTGAATGATAATGATAACAATAGCTCTCATTCAGATGATAGAATTATATCAGCTAAAGATTCAAAAGTTATAGTAATAGTTGTGCCAACCAATGAAGAACTTGTGATTGCAAAGGATACATTACAAATAATTTCAAATTCATAAAATGTGTATATGGAAATGAAAAAATTAAGTGAATTACTTACAACTGGAAAAAAGTACAATCAGGTATTAAAAATTGTGATCGCCTCTGCTGAAGATGAGTTTGTATTAACAGCCATTGCAGAATTTTGCAAATCAGGTTTAATTGAACCAATTCTTGTTGGCAACAAAAGTAAAATAACACAGATAATTGAAGAAAAGAAAATTGATCTTCCAAAGAATGAAATTATTTCTGTAAATACTGAAGTTGAATCAGCCAAATTATCCGTTGAAATTGTAAAAACAGGAAAGGGTGACATACTGATGAAGGGTTTATTACCTACTAAAACTTTTATAAAAGAAATATTAAATAAAATAACGGGGATTAATTCTTCAGGCTATTTCAGTCATATGGGATTGTTTGAATCTCCATACTATCACAAATTATTTGGATTATCAGATGCAGCAATAAATATTTTACCCGACATTGAAACAAAGAAATTCATTATAAAAAATGCAGTAGAAGCATATCATAAGCTGGGAATTGCCGTTCCAAAAGTTGCGCTATTAGCACCAATTGAGAAAATCAATCCAAGAATGCAATCTACTTTAGATGCAGCAAAACTGGTTAAAATTCATGAATCAGAAAAAATTGCAGAATGTGATATTGAAGGACCTCTCGCTTTGGATATTGCTATATCAAAAGCAGCGGCAGAACACAAGGGAATATCAAGCAAGATTGCAGGACATGCAGATATTCTGATAGTGCCTGAAATCACAACAGGCAATGTGTTTTATAAAAGCTTAACCTATCTTGGCGATGCGAAAGCTGCAGGAATATTGTTAGGTGCAGATTCTCCTGTTATTGTTACTTCAAGAGCAGATTCTTCAGAAAGTAAACTATATTCCTTAGCTTTAGCTTACAATCTTTGTAATCCTAAATAGAACATAAGTTATGTTACACACAATTCTGGCCATAAACCCTGGATCAACAAGCACAAAAATTGCCGTGTACCTTGGATCCAAGCCTGTGTTCCTTAAAAATATAGTACATCCTGCAAAGGAACTCAAGAGTTTCAAAAAAATAACCGATCAATTTTCTTATCGCAAAGAACATATTCTGAAAGAATTGGCTCATTCACAAATAGATATTACTAAAGTTGAAGCCATAGTTGGCAGAGGCGGGCTCCTACATCCAATAAAATCTGGTGTTTATAACATCAACGAACGCATGAAAAAAGATCTCAGAGAAGAATCCCTCGGTGAACATGCCAGCAATCTGGGTGCACTCATCGCTGATGAAATTGCAAAACAAATTCCGAATTGCCAGGCTTTCATTGCCGATCCTGTTGTTGTTGATGAATTACAGGAAGTTGCCAGGTTTTCCGGTCATCCGAAATTCAAACGTATGTCTATATTCCATGCACTTAATCATAAAGCCACGGCAAGAGCTTATGCCCGTCTCATGAACCACAATTATGACGAATTGAACCTGATTATTGCTCATTTAGGAGGAGGTATTTCCATTGGAGCTCATCATAAAGGAAAAGTCATTGATGTGAATCAGGCACTTGACGGCGAGGGACCATTTTCTCCTGAAAGAAGCGGAACTTTGCCGGCAGCAGCTTTAGCAAAACTGTGCTTTGAAGAAGACACTACGCTTGAAGAAATTAAACGAATGATAACTGGCGAAGGTGGTTACATGGCATATTTAAATACTAATGATGCCTATGAAATAGAATTAATGGCTCAGGATGGTGATGAAAATGCAGCTCTTGTACAGAATGCTATGTCGTATCAAATAGGAAAAGAAATTGGTGCATTAGCAGCCGTACTAAAGGGTGAAGTTGATGCCATTATTCTTACAGGTGGCATATCACATAATCCAATGGTTGTAGAATATGTTAAGTCTATGGTATCATTCATTGCTCCCGTAGTTATTTATCCGGGTGAAGATGAATTGCACGCTTTAATCTGGAATGGTTTGCTGGTGTTAAAAGGTCAGATTACACCTAAAGAATATGATGAATCGAATATGGTTTAGTAGTAGTTAGTAGTTAGTAGTTAGTAGTTAGTAGTAGTTTATTGAAATTATGGGGTTGAAAGGGATAC
>CAYWBC010000140.1:0-8955 GCA_964456285.1 uncultured Bacteroidales bacterium | reverse complement strand
TCTTGCTTTCTTCTATCTGGTATTCATTGGTGCCTTCATCCGCACATTTACTGTAGTAGTCTTCAATTTTTTGCAGCTCGGTATTATTTAACAATACCTTTGCAGCTCTTCCTTCATATACAATCCGAACGGTAATTTCATCCTGTACAGATTCAGTCATGGTATAAGCATCCACAATATCACCGAATACATCCAGTGTGGCATCAATCGGAGTTCCGGTAAACCCAACATAGGTTGCATTTGGAAGAGAATCATGCAGATATTTTGCGAAGCCGTAGCTTTTTGAAACCCCTTTAGAGCTTACTTTAACTTTTTGATCGAGATTTGTCTGACTTCGGTGGGCTTCATCTGATATACAAATTATATTATTTCGTTCTGTCAATAATTCTGTGTCTTCCGTGAACTTGTGAATAGTGGTTAGAAATACCCCACCACTTTGTATATTTTGAAGCCTATCTCTCAGTTCGGCCCTGCTCTCAACACTAATTATATTGTTATCTCCAATATATCCTTTGGAGTTTGTAAATTGGGCTGAAAGTTGATCATCCAGGTCATTTCGGTCGGTAATAAGAACAATGGTAGGACTTGACAATAATTTGCTTCTCATTAATAACCTGGTCAGGAATAGCATGGTGAAACTTTTCCCGCAACCGGTTGCTCCGAAATAAGTTCCTCCCTTTCCGTCTCCTTTGGGTCGTTGATGTTTGATAATATTCCTGAATAATTTAGTCGCTCCGTAATACTGAGGATAACGACATAATATTTTCTCTTCTTTTTTCGAGCTGTCAGGCACATACATGTAATTCCGAAGGATATCTCTGAGTCTGTTTTTCTCAAACATGCCCTGTATCAGAGTAAACATAGAATCAATGCCATCTACCTCATTCTTTATCCCATCTATTTTCCTCCAGGAATAAAAGAATTCATAAGGTGCAAAGAAAGAGCCTGCCTTATTATTTACTCCATCACTTATAATGCAGAATGCATTGTATTTAAATAATTCGGGGATATCCCGTTTATATCTTGTAGTTAATTGAACAAACGCATTGTGAATGGTAGTGTTTTCCCGGACGGCTGACTTAAACTCAAATACCACTAATGGGAGTCCATTGATAAATAATATTCCATCTGGAATACGTTTTTTATATCCGGTAATTTCAAATTGGTTGACAAACTTATAAATGTTCCTGTCAGTGTAATAATCTTGAGGATATGCTTCAGCAACTACCTGTTCCAATTTTTCAGGATCAGGATCCCGGAAAATGGTTAATCCACTATAATCAATCAGCTGAATGTAAAGATCCTTTTGTTTCCGGTCTTCCCGTTTTAAAATAAACCCATCGGAAACCATTTTCATGATGGTTTTATTGGATTCATAAAGGTCAGATGATGGATAGCCCTTTAGTTGTAGAATTATCTGGCTGATTTCATTTTTGGTAAGATTTTCGTTTTTGTATCGAGTAAGCAGAAACTTTTTTAAATCATCTTCAATTAAGACATCATCCGTAGTTCGTGAAATTTCAGAACCGTTAACATGCAAGAATCCTTGTTGTTCAAGCAACTCAATAAAGACTTGTTCAAGTTTTTCTTCCGTGAATTTCATGCTGTTGTTTCTGATGTTTCTTTTGACTCCTCTTCTACACGCATCATCATATTATAGTGACCAATGTGTTGTGTATTTATAAAGATCTGCCTAAAAACTTCAAAATATCTTTCTATTGTGTCGTCTGGGACTTCAATATAAAGATCCTCTGCAATGCTATGAGAACCATCATTTATCCAACATATTAAGGACCTGCAAATTTCTTGATCTTCACTTTTTTCGAACATCAATATGAGTTCATCATCACCATATTTGCCAAGAATTTTAAAGTAATTCTCAATTATTCGCCTCATAATATTTTGAATTGCTATCCCCGAATTCTTTTCCCTCTCAATTAATTCTCTCCATAACAATTCATAAGAAGTTGAAATCGGATTTTCCATTCCATATGATTGAATAGTTGATATTTTGTTCCTTTTCCTTATTATCCAGAAATTAGTATTATTTCGTATCTGAGATCGACCAC
Source organism: uncultured Bacteroidales bacterium (assembly GCA_964456285.1). GTDB lineage: Bacteria > Bacteroidota > Bacteroidia > Bacteroidales > UBA10428 > UBA10428. Next base: position 6,886 of record CAYWBC010000140.1, on the reverse strand, counting down.
TGATATAGGAAACCTCCTTATGAAAATATACATTATGAGTCAATAGCAGTATTTGCTTAATAACCCCCGTCCCTTCCCTGATACTTTTTATAATTTCCTTAATTAAGGAACTTACTACAAATAAAACATTGCTGTCAAGGCTGGAGATTGGATCATCTATAACAAGCACACGTTCATCATTTACTGATTCCTCAGTAAGTCCTCCCTTTGCTCTTTGAAGAAAGTATAGAAATGTTATGAAGGTAATCTCTCCTTCACTTAATGTTGACTGGGCTAATTCACCATTTTCTCTTTTTATTTGGTATTTGTTATCATCTAAAACTGAAGGAACTATATTGAAACTTGTGAATCCATAAGAAGCAAGAGTCCTATTGATTTCATCTACCGTAGGCTGAACGCTTGTAACATTTTTGTTTAATTCAACTATTTCTTTTTTCAGGAATTTATAATCGTCAACCGCCTTCGATAAATTTGAGGAAGCAGTTTCAATAGTTTTTTCTAATCCATTAATCTTTTTAACATGAGCATCAATTTCAGTTTTACCTTCATTTATTACCATTCGCCATACTTCGCTTGTTAGTTTTTTCTTTTCATCATTGAAATTGCTAACGATTTGATTATGTTCGGTAATCAGTTTATTGGCATCACCTAACAAGGATTGAATCTTGGTCAGCTGTTCATTTAAAGAATCTAATTTAGTTGATCGACTAGGCTCCTTAGTTTTATTTGATAGTCTTTCTTTGTTTGTGTTGATTTTACTTCTTAGTGTTTTAAGCAGTGCTGAAAACTCAACGGTGTTCAATTTTGACCTTTGATTTTCTTTCTCCCTGGACTCAATTCCATCTAGTTGGTTAAGAAGATTTTCACAAAGAAGCAGATACTCCTCACTAAGTGTACTTATTATCCCTAAAGCTGTTGAATAGGTTTCATCAAAGTATCTTTCCAACTTAGACCGAAAATCTACTGAAATGTTTTTTTGCTGGCAAAAAGGACAAATGTCACCATCTTGCAAATATTTGCGGCCTTCATTTACCCAGTCGTTTATATTTAAACGCTGTATTAGAATTGCAATATCAACATCAGTTTTCCCAACAATTTTTTGTGACCATATTTCTTCTGCCTCGATTTCAATAAGCCTCGAATATTCAACAAGATTAAGAATTGGCAACTCTTGAGGAGGCTCTCCAAAAATAGTTGTGGCCTTTTTCCTCAATTCCTCCAAAGACCTCAATTCTGAGAGATTCTTCTCTTTATCAAATAATAACTTCTCGTAAAATGTCTGCTTACTTAAGAATCCTCTAAATGCTTCTTTAAAAATATCTTCGTACTTTTTGTAATAAATACTCCAGGCTCGCTCCTTAAACCTATCTATTTCCTCACCAAGTTGTTTTTCAAGGCTTTCCTTTTTTTCGCGTTTTTCCTTTCCTGCTAATCTAAGATCTTTTAATTCTATTTCTTTATTCTTTATTATTTCTATCTGCTCTTTTGTAGCTTCACCTAAAGTAAAGACCCCATCAATGTCTTCCTTCCCAAAATTTCGATCCCTAAATCCTTTATTGTAGACAAGTGCAGTAATAGGTTGATCCCCTTCCCATTTTATTTCACAATTATCAAATTTCACATTATCTGGATCATGAATAAAATTTGTGATGGTGGTCTTCCCGCTTGCATTTGATCCATAGATGTAGTTTATTTTTTTAAGATCCTCAAACTGAATACCTTCATCATTGAAGCACGCGACTGATTTGATATGTAATGAATTTATCATACAACTTGCTTTTCAATAAGTCCTATTTGTAATTGATCACTAACACCTTTCATTAATACCGGGCATATTGGTTTGATGGTCTCTTTAAGTTGGTCATTAATACGCTTACGCGTTTGCACAGTATGATATATAGTTACAATGGATTTTTGAACCTCAAGTTTCGGGATTGGTAATTTTATCCTACACATTTCATTCCAATCAAAAGTCTCTCTAGCACTTCCCCATGAATTAAATCGTGCGTAACGGTCAAATTCAGGACGTTGGAACCATAGGTAAAGAAATTCAGAGAGTAATTGGAATTCATCAATAACCTCAAAAACTGTGTAAATAGCAGACACGATGCATGAAACTCCTGAGTTCATTGCTAGTGCAATCTTATCGCCTCTTCTTGAAGTATCAGCAACATAAACAAATTGACCATTATTCACTATTTTGTAATTCGAAAAACTGACGCCAGTTGTGTTGGCTTTTGATTCAATCAGTTTCTTGGATGTAGAAACTCCTCGTAATATAGATACTTTTAAGTCTTGATTTCTCACATCAATTTGTCGAATATACTCTCCAAGGGATTTGAGTTCCTGTTTATTGATTAAATCTTGGATGAATGTGTCACAAATAAGTTGCAAATCATCTAAACTTGCCTCGTAAGAACGTTGGTTTCTTAATAATCCCTTGTATAAGTCAACATATTTCCTTTGTTCGTTAATTTCCGGTATCGGTAATTCAATTTCACAAAAACGGTCCCAATCCAATCCTCCTCTTATGCTAGAATCACAGTAATACCAAGTCAATCTATCAAATTCCGGTCTTTGAAATTCTATCATTAAAAACTCTGGCAGGACTTCAGTATCATTAATGACCTCAAAAACTTTGTAAGCGGGTGATACAATGGCCTCCTGCTCATCTTTATAAAGAGCAATTGGCAAGCGTTCATCTCTTCCTACGTGCATTACATTTGTAGCAAATTGATTTTTCTCAATAACCTTATATTTTGATAAATCTGTCTCTGAAACATTTGCTACTGAAGGCATAAAATTCTTGGTAATATTGATGCCTAATAAACGATCAACACTATTATCAGAGTTTCTTTTATCAACTAATTGTATGTAATTACCCAGCCGTTTATAATTATATTTCATATCCCAATCCTTTAAATGCCTCCCTAAGTTGTTCTTGTGATTCAACCTCCTCTGCAAGCAAAGTCTTAAACTCCTTTTGAATTCTGCTCATTTCAGTGTCAAAGTCAATTTTGCTGTCCTTATCTACAAACTCAATATATTTGCTTGGCACTAGCGAAAAATCATTTTGTTGTACTTCTTCAAAATGAGCCGAATAACAAAACTCAGGGATATCCTTATAGGTTGATTCATAATCCTTCTGTTGCCAATTATGATAGTTTTCAGCGACTTTTTGAATATCATCAGGAGTTAACTCGATGAATTTCTTGTCATACTCCGATCCCCATCTTCTTAAATCCATAAATAGGATTTGATCCTCGCGGTCACGGTACTTTTTAAGCTTCCCATTTATCTCAATTTCCCGGGCTTTTTTGTTATTATTCAATATCCAGAGGGTAACACTTATATCTGTTGTGTAAAATGTATTTCTTGGAATAATTAAAATTGCCTCAACTAGTCTGTTTTCAATTAGTTTTCTACGTATTTTGTATTCTTCACCGTTACCAGATAAAGCTCCGTTTGCCAATATAAAGCCTGCTATACCATTTTGGGATAATTTACTTGCCATGTTCAAAATCCAACCATAATTTGCATTACTTACTGGTGGCACATCATATCCCATCCACCTCGGATCATCATTGAGTTCATCTGTTGCCCTCCAATCCTTTTGGTTAAAAGGTGGATTTGCCATAATAAAATCAGCCTTAAAGTCGGGGTGTTGGTCTTTCGAAAAGGTATTTGCAGGGATTTCACCAAGGTTTGCAGAAATACCACGAATGGCTAGGTTCATTTTGGCAAGTTTGTAGGTAGTGGCCGTGTATTCTTGTCCGTAAATAGATACCTCTTTTTTGTTACCGTGGTGGCTTTCAATGAATTTAATTGATTGTACGAACATTCCTCCCGAACCACAGCATGGATCATAAATAATCCCTTTGTAGGGTTCAATCATTTCCGCAATCAGATTAACAATGGTCTTGGGTGTATAAAATTCCCCCTTCCCTTTACCTTCAGCAATAGCAAATTTCTTAAGAAAATATTCGTACACTCTTCCCACAATATCTTGTTCTTTATCCTGAAGAGTATTAATATTATTAATTGTATCAAGTAAGGCTGCGAGTTTGCTTACCTCGAGATTTAACCGGGAAAAGTAATTATCAGGCAAAGCTCCTTTAAGCGCAGCATTGTTCTTTTCAACAGTATGTAAAGCAGTATCAATTTTTAAGGCTATATCATTTTGTTTGGCATTTTTAATAATGTAGGTCCAACGTGACTCTTCCGGAAGAAAGAAAACATTATTCATATTATAAAATTCCTTCATTTCAAGGTACTTCTTCTTGCCCTCCTGAATAAGTTCTTTTCTTCGCTCTTCAAATTTATCACTAGCAAACTTTAAAAATATTAGTCCCAAAACGACATGCTTATATTCAGCAGATTCCACTGAACCTCTCAATTTATTTGCCGAATCCCAAAGAGTTTCTTCAGTACTTTTCCCATTCCCGTTTTTCTTCGCCATGCTATTCTTTTATAAGTTCATCAATAGTTATTTCCAGCCCTGCTGCGATCTTTATCAAAGTATCCATCCGAGGATTCATTACAATTCCGGCCTCGATCTTTGCCAGTGTAGTATATGGAATGGCCGCTTTTTTGACGAGGGCATCTTGAGTCATTTTCCTCTCTTTTCGCCAGTGCTTAATCCGTTTACCAATATCAACTATCATTTTCTTCCTTTTTTTGATGGTAATTTAAGGAATTCAATTTGGGACTATCAAATTTATTGAAAATATTTAACCCAACAACCGACCTTCTCCCTGAATTTGGAACAGCACAAAAAAACCGGGGAGATTAACTCTCCCCGGCGGTCATATTCAGCATGGTTGTGCTAAATAATACATTCATACGGAATGTATAACTCATCCTGGATTTCATCACCATCAGGTGATTCATGATCGTCAGATACATCATCACCGTCAATGTTAAATATGTACCCTTCCCAATCATAGATTGGGGCATACAGATCGTAAAATCCGGTGGTGGAATCGATTGTAAAAATGCTTGGTTTCATGATATTTAGAATTCGTAGATATATTTCATTTCTAAAACCAGCTTGGTCTTGATCTTACTTGCACTTCCATACAAACGGTTTGTGTAAGCATCATCGAAGAGCCTCCTTAAATCTGCAATGCTTAATTTTGCCGGATTTATTATATCAAGAAGCTCTTCCAGTAATTCCGGGTATTTTAAACTATAAGCCAATTCGTCATAAGAGAAAATGGCACCGTGCTCTATCATGTATCGGGCAATTTCAGCATGGTTTTTCTCTATAGCAATACATAAGACAGATTTAGAGAAAAACCATGAATGGTTTACATCAGCTCCTTGTTTTATAGCTTCTTTAACTCCATGAAGCGATCCTCTTGTCACACTGGATGCAAGGATCCGGTTAGCATGTAAAGACTTAATCTTTTTCAAGATTGCTTTTTTCGATTTCGGTAGTAAAAATTTTCCTAATTCCATAATTTTAAAATTTATATTAAACAATTGATTATTTCATACTCATTGTATTGCTGAGGATCGATTTAGTTGTGAGAATTGTTAACTTTTTTTAAAAAAAATTATCCAAAGAGGAATTATTGATATATTTACTCGTTAAGTATCTATAATACAGCGATATATGAGTATGTTAAATTCGTCAACAGTTTGCTCCGGAATTGAATGGAATTCACTCCTTGGTCTTCTTGTTCAACTTAAAAAGGCAGGTAGAACCAGGGAATACCTATTAATCGGAGCAGGGGTTTACCTGGGCTTAAGAGCTTCAGATCTGTTAAACTTACGGTGGGACGATGTTTTAAACAAAGACGCGGTTATTGTTACAGAGAAGAAGACCGGAAAAGTCAGACATTTATCAATAAACTCCTCCTTAAAAGAAATTTTAATATACGTTTCAAGGGAGTTATCCCGACACGGAAAGTTTAACATAGATACCTTTCTGATTGCTAATCGCAATGGGGGCAAAGTAACCCTTCAATATATCAACCGTCTTCTAAAAAAGACCTTTTCAGATTTTGGTGTAAAAACACAGAATGCTTCAACTCATACGCTGAGAAAAACGTTCGGAAAAAGAGTCTGGGAGATGGATGGAAAAAGTGAGAGAAGTTTGATTTATCTGTCTCAGATATTTAATCACTCAAGTGTCAGCATAACACGCAGGTACATTGGAATTGTCCAGGATGATATCAGAAATATTTACCTGAACATGTAAAAACAGTTATGATAAGGACTTATCAAAAAAGGTAGCTTGAAAGCAAATTGGGGCAAAGTAGCCGAAGTGAAGCTTATTTATAAGACAAGAGTAAAACCATCAGAAAGGGTGAGAATAAATTCCTCTGCAGATGCTCATAGTGTTTTTATTAAGGGGTGGAATCCGGACACCATGGAACACATAGAGGAATTTAAAATGTTACTTCTTAACCGGGCGAATATGGTACTTGGGACTGCACTAATTTCACAAGGGGGAACCTCAGGAACGGTGACTGATATTAAATTAATATTTCAGTATGCTTTAAAAACTAATGCTCAGGGATTGATAATCTGCCATAACCATCCCTCTGGAAATATACAACCATCGGAATCTGACAAAAAAAATACGCAAAAAATTAAGGAGGCTGCTGGTTTATTGGATATGCAGTTGATGGATCATCTTATAATAGCTTCCAATGATGATTATTATTCTTTTGCTGACAATGGATTATTATAGACTTACAATATGTTAGGGAACACGATTATTAACTTAATTCAACAAAAACATGTACTTAATTAACAGATTGTTTATTCATTTGTTTCTCCCCTTAAAAAACAAACCAGCTGGAGAATTCTCCAACTGGTTGGCTATCAACTGTGGGCCCAGCTGGGCTCGAACCAGCGACCCCCTGATTATGAGTCA
>CAYWBC010000139.1:0-8989 GCA_964456285.1 uncultured Bacteroidales bacterium | reverse complement strand
TACCGAATAAGCTGTTAGACAAGGTTAAAATTCAGAGTTTAAAATTATCGGTACAGGTTATAAATCCTTTCCTATTTACGAAATATCCATTCCTCGATCCGGAAGCACAGCGAGATGCTGGTTCTCAGATTAGAACCCCATATGGTATTAGTCCTCGGGGAGTAACATTTAGTGTCCGTATTGGACTTTAATAACATATAAATCGTGAAAAATAATAGTAAAATGAAAAAGATAATAGTATTACTCACAATATTGTCACTCATTGCGATTTCTTGTGAGGAATTCCTAAAGGAAGAGCCAGTTTATATTCTTGGTTATGGAGAATATGAAACCGAAGAGGGCTGTATAAAACTGATTAATTCGTGTTATCATACTTTACGCCTGAATTCGGGAGGGGAATGGTGTTATGGACTGTTTAATCTGGGTACCGATGAATACATGAAAGGTTATGAATGTGAGCACGCACCTTACGGATTGTATTACTATAATGATTACACTCCCAATTTGGATGGTCATGAAGAACCACAATACGGTGATATCGGTGACTGGTGGGGTCCAATGTATGAAGGTATCAACCGATGTAACCTTGCTATTGAACTAATACCTGGTGTCGAAGGTGGTGTAGGCGCTTTAGCCGACGATGAAGGCAAAAATATAGCCTTAGCCGAAGTTCGCTTTATACGTGCATACCTGTATTTTGAACTGGTTCAGCAATTTGGCGCTATTCCGTTTACCTGGGAATCATCCGGATCGGTACGGGAAGAATGGCCAAAAACACCGGCAAGGGACATTTATGCGTCTATTCTCGAAGATATGGAATGGTCGTATGATAATATTCCTGAAACACAGGCTTTATTTGGTAAGGTTACCAAAGATGTCGTTCGGCATTTCTTAGCTAAAGTTCTGCTTACACGTGCCAGCTATGTTGCAGATCTTGCTGATGATCCTGATGTTTACGACCGCGGTTGTACCAATCCAACAGCAGAATTAACAAGGACCGCCGAATTAATCGAAGAAATACATGCAGGGGGTCGCCATTCTCTTGTTGCAGACTATGCCGATGTTTTTAAAGAAGGAAATGAATATAATCCTGAAATCATATTCTCGGCCCAGTTTAACGATGCTCCAGGCTTGAATGAAGACAACGGTTCATCCTATAAAAATGCATTGCATGAGTACTGGTTCATGCAGTATGATCAGGATCCGGGAATGATCAGAAACATTGAATATGGACGTCCATTCCGCAGAATGATGCTTACTGTTTATGCTATTGATATACATGACATGCTAAACGACTCCCGTTTGCGTAAGAGCCTTTTAGAAGTATATTATAGCACAGTAACCGACGTTGCCAATATACCTACATGGACCCAGGAAGAAATAGAATTTGCTTTTGAATTTGGAGATATTGCTCCCGATGGTAGCTGGGCTGTAAGATATGGTGATACCATACGTCCCGGTGACTTGAAATTTGCGCCGGCCTCAGCTGCAGAAGGTGAATATGTTAATGTTGGAGACACTGCACTTGTCTTCCTCGTAAATGATGAAACAACCACTTTAACCGATCGACAGATGGTTGCAGCCGGTTACAGAATCTACGCGCGATATTACTGGGCTACTGATGCGTCCGGTACTCCAACTGAATTAATATCTTTCGACAGGGATAATGACGAACTTGGGGCATTCGATAGTGGAAGATTTGTCGAAGGAAGTAACTCTATCGAAACATATACATGGAACAGGGATAAAGCTCCTTCTTTAATTAAATATTGGGATAGAGCCAAACCTGATGGTTATGATTCGCACGTGGGAACAAGAGATGTATTCATTGCTCGTTTATCAGAATCGTACCTGATTGCTGCTGAAGCCTATGGAAGACTTGGAAACTACGGCAAAGCCGTAGAATTTATCAACTATGTCAGACGACGAGCTGCATATAAAGATGGTGAGGAAAAACCAAATTTCTGGTGGAAATATGATGGTGGATCATTATCTGATCTGACAACCGGTACTGAAGCAAACATGGAAATCACAGTAGGATTTTGGAATACAGATCCTGATGAATTGGCCACATATCCTGAAGGTGTTAGTTCAGATCAGGATCGATTCATTGCTTTTATACTAAACGAAAGATGCCGCGAAATGCTAGGTGAAATGCATCGCTGGGAAGATATGGTGCGTTCCGGCACTTTGCTTCAAAGGGCATATGCCTTTAACAACGATACCCGCGTATCAGGAACACTTGAAAAATTTCACAGGGTGCGACCATTTCCGGAAGAACATTTGAATACTATCAAGATGGATGGTTCATTTCTGAGTTCACAAGAAAAACAAGATTATCAGAACAAAGGATATTATTAATGAAAATGGATTTCTAAATTAAATAAACAAAAGTTTGCCAGGCATAGTTTGAAAAAAACAGGCCGGGCAAGCTTTTTAATTGAATTTATATTTTTTAAAATAATTACTAACCTCTTTAAATAACAAGATTATGAAAAAACTCGACTTTTTACGAACTTCTATGATGCTTGCGTTGATGTTTGCATCTCTGTTGGTTTATTCTCAGCCCGAACTTTTGGTTCATTACAAGTTCGACGAGACTTCCGGTTTCCACGTTTCCGATAACAGCGGTAATAGTTTTGACGGTCTTACTGATTGTGAAACATGCTGGGTTGCAGAAGGTGAGATTGGTGGTGCCATCCATTTTAGTGGGGTGGAAAGACTAGACATGCCTGCTACAGATATAGGATTAACTACAGATGAAGGTAGTGTAGCTTTTTGGGTACTTCTTCCGGAAGCAAGCGCAGCCGAAATCAATTGTATCTGGTGGGCAGGAGAAAAAACAGGCGGTGATGGGATGGGTCCGAACAATGAAATGCATGTACACACAGAAGGAGGTCCTAACGATTACTGGGCAGGCGGTGAAGTTTCTTTTAATATAGTGGATAGCGTTGCAGGTAAGAGTTATTTCTTATTCTCCGACCCGGAGAAAGGAGGAAATGCTGCCACTACACCAGTTAATCCGATATTATTAACTGACAGCACATGGCACCATGTTGCCTGTACCTATGAGCCAGGTAAAATGGCATTGTACATCGATGGTGAACCAATCTGGGATACTACACAGTATCTTGGTGCTGTATGGGATTGTAACTACATGACAATTGGTGTTTTTAATCAACGTACGAGCCGCACATTAGTCGGTTCCCTGGATGATTTCCGTCTGTATTCGGGAGCTTTGGAGGCTGAGGATGTAAGCAATTTATATAACAAGATTAATACTTCTGTTGATCCGTTGCAGGCTAACGCAATTGACCTGTCGATATTCCCGAATCCTGCCACTTCAGAAGCTACTCTTAGTTTCTCAATTGAAGCTGGCAGAAATGTATCAGTTAATTTGTATAGTGTAACAGGAAGTATTATTGGAAATGTTTATGAAGGCATTTCAGTAGCAGGTAAAAATGTTGTACAGATCAATACTTCTACATTCTCGCCAGGTATATATTTTGTAGAATTGCAGATCAACAATGATGTTACCTATACAAAATTGCTTGTTCAATAAGCATTTTGAACGGAGAGAATCCAAATGGAATTGCTGAAATAAGCATCAAAAAGTTTATTAAATAGTAATACAATTTAAATAAACTTTATTAAAAAGGCACCAAAGGAATCTTTGGTGCCTTTTTTGCTGATTCCCATTTTAATGGAAAACTGTAAGCATAATTAACATCTTTCATCACATACAGTGAATAGGTTACTGTGGGATAAACGAATACAAGAATTAAATATAGTATCAGCGATTGCCTTTAGCGAACTCGTAAACTCGCTTCCTGGCATCATGATGCGGGAAACTTCATTATATGCACGGCTTAATTCAAAATGATATGCATAATAAAAGAAGAAAACAGATGAAAACAATATATTTGTAAATACTGTTAATAAACAAATTCCAATACATATACGTTAGTTTAATTGGAGGTATTTTTGCTAATTTGCATGATACTATTCCTTATATACTTAAGACTTCAAAGAATTTTAAATTACACATTGTAATAATTAATCTATTTATTCATGAAAAAAAAAGATCTTCTTCTGGTATTAAGTAAGGATGAAAATATGATCAATCTACCTTGTCATAATAGAATGAAAAATAAGGATTCGTTCCATTTTACGAATCTGATTATTCGCAGTATAATACTGATATTTCTAATGTTTTCGGGAATATTTGTACAACCAGCCATGTCGCAGACGAGACAAATGGAATACCTTACAAGGGGTTTGGTTGCTGTAAAAACAGGGGATAATATCTTTTTGAGTTGGCGTATTTATGCAACAGATAGTTTGGATCTCGGATTTAATATTTACAGAAATGATACCCTGGTTAATGAGGCACCGATCACCGGAAAGTCAAATTTTATCGATACTGCGGGTACAGTGAGTGATATTTACCACCTCGAAACCTTAAAGGGAGTCGAGTCTGTTGAAATATCAACCGTTGTTGTTCCCTGGGAAAACAAATACCTGACCATTCCGTTACAAACACCAGACGATTATACTCCCAATGACGCATCGGTAGCTGATCTTGATGGAGACGGGGAATATGAGATTGTTGTCAAAATGGAAGGCGCAACCAGGGATAACTCGCAATCAGGAACAACCGATCCGGTATATCTGCATGCTTATGAGATGAACGGTTCTTTTCTCTGGAGCATTAATCTTGGCATTAACATCCGCGGTGGAGCCCACTATACCCAGTTTATGGTTTATGATCTGGACGGTGACGGAAAGGCTGAGGTAGCTTGTAAAACTGCTCCAGGAACAAGTGACGGATCAGGTGAATTCCTTAGTACCGGTCCTGCAGCAGATGATTATGATACTGTAGAATACCGGAACTCAAACGGATATATTTTATCCGGTCCGGAATATTTAACTGTGTTTGACGGAGAAACAGGAGAAGAGATTAATACAGTAGGATATATTCCGCTGCGGTCTGATCCTTATCCTTTAAATACATGGGGAGATACTTATGGAAACCGTGTTGACAGATTTCTGGCCTGCGTGGCCTATTTTGATTCAATCCCAAGCCTTGTGATGTGCCGTGGTTATTATGACAGAACTACACTTACAGCCTGGGATTTTAAGGATAAACAGCTTGTAGAACGATGGGCTTTCGATACTCAGGACGATCTGGTTTCCCTGGGTCAATATGAAGATCAAGGTGCTCACTCTATAGCTGTAGGCGATGTGGATAACGATGGAAAAGACGAAATTATGTACGGGGCCATGGCCTTTGATGATGATGGTTCTCCTTTGTACAACACCGATTTTCGTCATGGCGATGCCACCCACCTTGGAGATCTTATTCCGAACCGCGAAGGGCAGGAGTTTTTTATGCCCCATGAAGGTGCCAATGGCACTACAATTCCGGGAGTTAGCCTGCGCGATGCTGCTACGGGTGACATCATCTGGTCAAAAACAGCAACTGGAGACATTGGAAGGGGCATGACCGCTGACATTTCGTCTGCACATGCGGGAAATGAATTTTGGGCCGCGGGCGGATTAGGCGTCTATAACAGTAGCGGAACTGTGATCAGCAGTAGTATACCACCGATCAATTTTGCTGTTTGGTGGGATGGTGATCTGTTGCGTGAAATGCTTGATGGAACTACTGTTTCCAAATGGGGCTATGGCAATTTATTTACAGCTGGGGGATGTTCCAGTAATAACAGCTCCAAATCCAATCCTGCATTGAGTGGCGATATACTCGGGGACTGGCGTGAAGAAGTAATGTTCAGGACCTCAGATAATCAGTCACTTAGAATATATACCACCACTATTCCAACTGAGTATGGATGGTACACATTGATGCAGGATCCTCAATACCGTCAGGCTATCGTCTGGCAAAATGTAGCATACCCTCCCCCTCCCCATCCCAGCTTCTTCATTGGGCATGGCATGGATACTGTGCCTGCTCAGGATATCCATGTTATCGATCCGGACAGTGTAACACACATTGCTATAAATAATCCTTTGAATGGGGTTGAGATTGGCCTCGGACTTGATGTGTCCGTGATAATAGCAGTCAGGAATATTTCCGATACAGAAAAAAGAGTATTCCTGGCAAATGATAGTGTGGTATTTGATACGCTTAATGCCCCGTACTTTAAGAAAATTAGCGGTTTAACATCAGGAGATTATTCGTATACAGCTTCATGTTATAATAAGGCCGAAGAACTGATAACATCATTGCCGGTTGTCTTTTCAGTTGATGAAGGGTATCCCCATATCAACATTACTTCACCTGAAGATGGTGCCCTGTTCTTACCGGCAGATGATTCAATTGAAGTTACGGCAAATGCCTGGGATACCGATGGACAGATTGATAGTATAGAGTTTTATCTAGATGATATTTTGTTAGCATCCGTGGTTGAAACTCCTTACAGTTATAAGCTTGAAAATCCGGGTATAGGACTTTTTGATATCAAAGCTGTGGCATATGATAATGATGGAAAATCAACGGAAACAAGTATTGGCATTGAAATTGGAGAAATATTCACTATCCAGGAAAATGAAGCTGGTTATTGCGGATTTGTGATTGGAGGAAGTGTAGATAGTAATCATGAAGGTTTTACCGGAGACGGATTTTCAAATACAGATAATGCTGTTGGTGAAGGTTTGATTTACGGCGTAACTGCTTTACCGGGTGACTATACTTTTGTTTTCCGATATGCGCTTGAGTCTGGCGAACGAGGGGGAAATATTATGATCAATGATACTGTTGACGGAGGAAGAATCGACTTTCCCGCTACAGGATCCTGGACTGGCTGGGATGTAACTTCGGCAACTGTGACTTTACCTCAAGGTATTGTAAAAATTGCATTGATTGCGGATACTGATGGAGGTTTGACCAATATCGATTATCTTAAGATCATTGCAAGCGAAACAGGTTCAGCCCCTGCAGCAGTATCCTGTGATATTTTACCACAGCCACCAAATAGAATCGAAACCATTACACTACAGAACAATGGATTTGTAATCTATCCGGTGCCTGCAAAAACATCTGTTCATATTGGTCTGATAGATCAAACAGACAGAATACATTCTGTAGCAATCTATTCTCTGGAAGGTAGCCTGGTCTTAAAGGAAGAGAATCTGAATGATGTTAATACATCCCTTAACATTGAAGGACTTTCCAGTAAGCTATATTTTATGTATGTAACTACCGATAAGCAAGTTATGGTTAAAAAGTTTATCGTAAACTAATAAGTAGAATATAAAGAATCTAACGGTTAATGAAGAGGGTATTCCGGTTTTGCGGAGTACTCTCTTTTTTTGTTTATGTCTTTTTAAGGCTTTTGGCTGTTGGCTTTTGGCTGTTAGCTTTTGGCTGTTGGCTGTTGGCTGTTGGTTATGGGTACTAGGTGCTGGTGGCCGGTGCTGGGTGTTTGGCATTTCTCAAACCGTCATTCCTGCGAAAGAAGGAATCCCTCCCACCCAACCACAATGCCAGTCATTTGCCCTCTCTCGCAAGAACAATGTCAATCCAAAGCAGCAACTTTCTGTGAAATGTAAACAGAATACATCCGGGTTGGTGCAGATCTTAATGAAAACCATACGATGCAATCGAGGACGCAGGACAAGTTCACCGCAGGTAATCGTGCAGAAGCAAAGTTGTTTCATAAACCAGCATACCTAATATTTAACCAAATAATATCCTGTCTTTTCATAAGTTACAGACTATGTTCTATCTTAGACTGTTGTTTTTAATATTTCGTTGTAAAAATCCACTTCAACACCACTGCCATGAAATTTTTCCTCAAATTATTGCTAGAAATAATACTCATTACTGAAATATCAGTCATATCATTTGCCCAGCATGAAAGCAAATTTAAGATCTTCCAGTTTTCTCCCGATCAAATTCCGAGGATCGATGGCAATATCGATGACTGGTTGATGGTACCTAAAGATTATTGTATTGGTACAGAATACCTTGTTGATGATGAAAAAATACATTCGCATGCAGATACCTTAAACCTGGATGTTAAAGTGCGTGTAGGCTGGGTGAAGGGAATGAACCGGCTGTATTTTCTATACGAGGCATACGACAATTACTGGGATTTCTCGCATGCCGACCTTCACCATGATATTTTTGAGATTGTGGTTGATGGTGACAGGTCTGGCGGACCTTTCATAGAAAAATTTCATCCTAAGCGGGATAGCCTGGACAAATGGGACCTGTTTTTCTCCTTTCAGGGAGTACATGCGCAGAACTATCATATATTCACTCCTGCAGAAGGTATGGATTGGTGTATGTACTGGGGCAGTCAGCAATGGCTCAAGGAACTGCCCTATTCCAATTCAGCTTATTCATATGACTTTAAGCCGGGAGAAGCCGGAAAGCTGGTATTGGAATTCTGGATTACTCCATTTGATTCTGCATATTATGAAGGTTCTTCCCCATCGATTGAATCTTCGCTTTCCGAAAATAAAGAAATTGGCCTGAGTTGGTCCGTTATTGATTGGGACGATGCAAATGCTGACAGCAACAACGGTTTCTGGAACCTGTCCGATGATCATACTATGTATGGCAATGCATCCTATTTAAGAACATTCAGATTAATGCCTATTGAAGATAAATTCAAAAACAAACTAAAAGCAGACTGGTCCTTTGACGTTATCGATATGAAACATAGACAGGTTGCCTTCCATGATCTTTCAGAGGGGAATATCACCTTATGGAAGTGGGATTTCGGTGACGGGACTATTTCTGAAGAACAAAACCCTGTGCATACTTATACGCATCCCGGATTGTATATTGTGACTTTGTATGTTGAAGGTCCGGAGGGTCAGTCAAGGATGGCTAAGGTTTGGGATGTGGCGGTTAGGTAGGGGATGCTGGGTGCTGGTTACTGGTTACTTGGTGCTGGGTGCTGGTTGCTGAGTTCATTGAAATCTGATTCCTTTGTTGTCATAAGTGTTGTCAATTTAA
>CAYWBC010000138.1:0-9047 GCA_964456285.1 uncultured Bacteroidales bacterium | reverse complement strand
GGAGATGTTTTAATTGTTGAGAAAACCATTCTCCTGGAATATGCGGATCCTGAAATCAGAACAGACACACTTCATTTGGATGGTTCAGAAATGAGATCTGAATTCTGGAATTCTCCGATGATCTCGACTGCAAAATATTCTGAAACCGGAAATTCAATATTGGTTAAATCAGTAGTGTCCTTTAAAGTAGGGGAGAGAGCTTCTGAAATAATTACTAATGAAAACTGGAGTTTGAAAGAAAACGGACATATCCTGTCTGTTCAGCAATTCTCTTCTTCCAGGTGGGGCAAGAGAAACATTATAATGGTCTATGAGCGATTGCTGATTGAATGAATCTCAAAGATTACTCCTTCTTTTTGAAAAGATCAAAATTGAGAAAAATACTGAAAAAATATAAATTGTCATGGCGAACAATTATATCATAGTCAGACATGTTATTTGTGAAAGAAATCATTGTCTGGAAATGAACATACTTATAGCCAACTCTTGCCATAAATCCCGGTTCAATTAAGAAAAGATTCATTGTTTTTCTGTCAACGAATACATGGTCATTTGGTTTAAGATAATCATTATTGACAGAATTAATGGCAACATAGGTTTGGATATTATAATACCTATAAGCGTTTAACCTGCAAAAAACTCCAAAGTATATGACATCTGCTATTCCATATCCAATAGATGGTTGAATAAATACATTCACTCTCTCAGCGTGCATTTTAAATTCATCAGGAAATACTGTCAAGTCTTTTGGTGATTCATATTTTATGTACCCGGCGCCACCTCCCATTAAGGCCTCATATCTGACTCCCAAATGAGGATAAAAAAAACTTAAACCAATATTGTATTCGCAGGCATCATCAGTATAATAGTCGTCTCTATTATGATCTTCTTCGATGGATTCCCAAAAAGAATTAAATGTAAATCGGTCATAACCTGTTGCAAATACACTTAGATGATCAGAAAAAGAATATCCTATTTGTCCTCCAGTCGGAGATATATTCGCCTTTAATTCTCCTTTCTTTTCATTTAAAGGAACGAAGGCAGGACTAGCAACGTAGTGATATGCATTGCATCCTGCTAAAAACATAAGAATAATTACAATAACGATATTTCTTATCATTTTAAGAGACTTGAGAGGTAAGATAATTGATCAGAATTATTGATTTCTTGCTGAAGATAATATATAATATGGACTTATAAGGGAAAGGTTAGTAGATAAAAAATAAAAAAGGGGCTCAAAGCCCCTTTTAACTTGCATTTTTCATGGTTTAAACTAAGTTTTGTATCACTCCTAAAGAGATAACCTTAAACCTTTTAAGGCACTAGTGTAGAGGTAAGGTAAAGTGAAAAACTTATAGATCCGCTGGAAGTCGACACTTGTATAACCGAACCGTTTGTTTCGGCTTCATTCAGGCTAAAAGTCACATCAGAATTTGGTACGGCGGGTCCCATATCAGTTTCATTAACCAATATCCAATTACCGCTACTTTGGTCTTTTGCATAAACCTTCATAATATCACTTACAACAGTGATTCCTATGCTTGCATCTATTTGCACATCGTCTCCTGCTTTTTCAAGGAATCCAACAGGTTGTATACTCCAACTGCCGATTCTTTCAATTTTCGAATCATCTTCAATAATTGTGTCACCAGAATAACTCAGACTTCCTGCCTCAAAAAGTATTACCTCTAAGTCTTTATCAAGGGTGGCAGGTATTCTTTCAAAAGCGTCGAAGGGAGGAAGGGTACTGGTAAATGAAATATCAAGCCAACCGGTATAATTGGTTGTCAGTCCAAGATCCTCATCAGTATCCGTCTCTTTTTTGCAACTTGATGCAAAAACGATTAGGAGCAATAATGCCAGGTATTTGTATTTTGTAAAGTTTTTCATTTGAAAATGTTTTAATGAATATTAATTGTATTTAGTATGAATTCCCCGGAAGTATACATTCAGGCAACTCAGGGAATCTTTTTTTTAGACCTTCAAAGTAGTTTTCACTGGTTATACAATTTGGATTATCTTCTTCAGCGCAGGGTATTTCCAAAATTTCCCATTCCAGGTCTTCCTTATGAATAAGAGCAAGTATATCTTCGTATTGGTTTGTACCATCTGCTTCCTGTGGCAGTGCGTGCACCCATGCCCATCCATCACATACTTTCATATAGTTTACCACAAAAATAACTTTAATATAATGAATCTTAAAAATTTCTTTCCGCAAAGTTTCCAGTATTTCCTTTCTATCATTACTGCCTTTTTCAGGAGTGTATGCATCTTCATTTATGCAGTCTTGTGCAAAAACTTTGAAAACGAAGAGCGCAAAGAGATGGATTAAAAAAATGGACTTTGTATTCATAATTATTTTTTTATCCTTTATGCTATTTGATCCTAATTATCACTACAGGCAAATGGTATTCCATTACAGTCGTAATGACACCATGCACCTTCGTGATCTGCAAAATTATAGGTTGAGCCATAGGTTACCCTTAGTGCTTCAATGTTTGCACACCATGTTTGTACAATAGTTGTCAATAAATCACCTTCCCATTCCAGAATTGTATGAATTGATGGGTGATGTCCGTTAATTCCATCCCATGTATAAATAATATTTTGATACAGCGTATTGACGATTAAATCTTGTCCACCCCAGCCAGTATAGATTGTCCTTGGTTCACTGGTCGCCATTTGATAAGTAAATACTGGTTTTCCTTCAACACCTTCATGCGTTGGTGCAAAATATATATTTATTAAAAGTTGAAGATCATTGAACATGGTTGTCCAATCAGAAATGAGATAGAAATCGGAACCTAGCTCTCCATAAAAAATGCCATCGTAAGTTCCGCTAATATATGTTTCGCTTATGATAGTATTGGAAAGGCTTTCCATGGTTTGAACTACTCTGTAGATATATTCACCACAATCCAATTCCCATGTACATTCATAAACTGTGCTTATTTGTTCACAGCCCTTATCAACCCATCCGGATACCTTTGTTGATTTGAGTGATGTACCCAATAAAATTCCGGGATTTTGAAGCATATCGTTAAAGTCTTCAATTGTATGCATTGCTGTTTGAAAACCTGTATCCATATTTGCATAATTAATCAGTTCATCCGGGACAGGTATAGGAGCAATATCCATAAAAGCTTTGTTATCCTCAGAAATTTCCGTAAGTATATCCAGCATTACGCTGTCTTTATTTACTATTGAGTTTATATCATCGCCATTTTCATTATCTTTTGAACAAGTCAAGAGAAACATGACAATCAAACTAAGGAGTATTATTTGAATTCGTTTCATAATTTTTCCTCCGATGATTTGTTTAGAATTTAATTTATTATCCACTGTATTAAGAATGATCTAAGCAATTAGATCTTGACAAATTCAACCCTACGATTGTTTGCCTTACCTTCGGCAGTAGAATTATTATCAATGGGTTCACTTTCTCCAAATCCTTTGCTGCTTAAGCGGTCTTTGGAAATGCCCAATTCAACCAGTGTGTTCATAACAGTTTTAGCTCTTTCTTCTGATAATTTCAAATTTGATGTATCGTCTCCATCACTGTCAGTATGTCCATGAACGCTAAAATTCAGTTCGGGGTGTTTCTTCATTAAATCATAAATTTCATTTATAACTCCCATTGATTCTGGTCGCAGAGTAGCTTTTCCCACATCAAACCGGATCCCGTTTGAAACAATCTTTCCGTCTTGTAAAACACGATCGTAATATTTAACTCCTCCCTCAGCAATTCGAATATTCTTAATATAATAGCGATTAATATCACTGGCATGGTACCCTCCTAGTGTAAGCCCGGTAGGATCAAAAGGGAGATGAGGTATGTTGATCAGCCTTGTGTCATCAATATAGGCCTTCATTTTACCATTTGTATAGGCTATTGAAATATGCGCCCATCTTTTTTTAATGGAACCTCCGTCAGGTATATTGCTACTCGCCGGACTGAGCTCCATTGACTTTTCCCATAGAACCAGATTGCTATTTCCGCTGGGAGCATGCTGGTTTTTTCTGTCATAAAAGTATACTGTAAATACTACATTATCCGGAAGGTATAGATCAAATTCGACTGTAAATACATCTGGAAGGTAATCTATTTTTGAATCTTTCAAATAAGGTACTATCATTGGATCCCCACCCCTCAGCATAATAACATCCTCTCCTCCGAAATTGGCTATCTCAATGGAGCCTTTGACCATATCCCAACGTGATGGAAATTCACCGTTTTCTTCAAATTCAATGTTGTCTTCGAAAATTACTTTATCGCCCGGCACAAAATCGTATTTACTCCATGTTAATTTTGGTGCCTCGTCATCTTTGTTTTCACCAGGTTTTGCATTATCAGCGAAGCCTTCAGTTTTAGAAGCCTGGGTGTTCTCATCTTTCTTTTCCGACTCTTTTGTGTTCTCTGTCTCGGTTGTCTCACCTTTAATGGCATCTTCCACACCTTCTTCTACCACATCCAGACTTTTATCGATTCCTTTATCTATATTTTTATCGACACGTTTTTTTGATTCTCGTTCCAGTTTATTGAAGATATTGTTTTGAGCAGGAACGATCGCAAAAATACTTATTAGTAAAATGGATAAAATTATTGTTTTCATATTGCAGAGTTTTATTATTAAGAACATATCTCTAGGAATAGATCAAATTTAATACTACAAATGCATAGATTTTCTGCAGATTAGAATAGTACACTGCTTAATGAGAATTCAGTGCCGTTTTGTTAGAATTTGAAAATTAGATTTACGGAAAGTTGAAGCCTTTTTACCAATTACTTACAATAAGGATTCGAGTTGATTCAGAATATAGGATTTTCTTTCGTGAGAGATGGGTATACTTGAATTGTCTTTCATGATCATTGCCCCACCTTCGGCTTTTGCATAACGATCGATATGATTTACATTTATGAGATGCGACTGATGTACCCGTAAAAATCCCGATGTTTTTAGCAGTTCGGCGAATTCCTTCATGGTTCTGGAAACAAGAATTTTTTTTTCATTTACAAGGTGAAACATTGTATAGTTACTATCTGATTCACAACGGATAATATCTTCAATTTTCACAAGATGCATACTATCTGCAGTTCTCAGTACAATTTTTTTCAGAGAATGACCTTCCTCAATATTTTCCAGTAGTGCCGTGAGTTTAAGTTGTTGATCTTCCTTTTTTATCAATACTTTGGCCCTGTTAATGGCTGAAACAAGTTCATCAGGCTGAACAGGTTTCACTAAATAGTCGATTGCACTAAACTTAAAGGCTTTTATTGCATAATCTTCGTAGGCAGTAATAAAGATTAGCTTAAAGTTGGGAGAGTTTATTTTTTTCAGAAGATCAAAGCCGGTACCATCAGGCAGATTGATATCAAGAATAAGTATATCAGGATCATGTTCCAAAATAAGTTTGTATCCTGTGTCAATATCGTTTGCAGTGCCGACAATATCGATGTCATTGAAATTATCTTCCAATAATTTACTTATGGTACCAATTACTCTTTGTTCATCATCAATAATAATTGCTTTCACATGCAGGGATATTCTATGGAGCCTCTAATTTAACTATAAATTCTCTGATAAGGAATACAGAATGTAACTCTTGTTCCGGTTGGTTTGTCATTCTCCATAAGATCAACGATTTGAAAGAAATTGTCTTTACCGGTTTGCTTTTTCAGATAGGCCAGACGTTCCTTGGTGAGGGTAGTTGCAAGCGATTTGTTAGCTGTTTTCTGATTTTCTTTTGTATGCATTGCTTCCTTTCTTCCAACGCCGTTGTCTTCTATTTCATAATTAAGTAAGCCATTTTGCAATTGCAGGCGAATGAAAATTTTTCCTGCTTCCTTTTTTGGAATAAGACCATGTTCAATTGCATTTTCAATGAAAGGTTGAGCCAACATAGGTGGTATGCCAAAGGTTTCTTTGTCAATGGATTCATCAATATCAATTTGATAAGTAAATTTCTTTTCGAACCTGAGTTTTTGTATTTCAAGATAATTGTTCAGCATACTGATCTCATTTTCAACAGTAACATATTCTGTTCTTGAATTCTCAAGTATCTGGCGCATTAATGCAGCAAAACGCGAAAGGAAATTGCCGGCATCTTTCGTATTGTTATTGTACATATAATCCTGGATAGCACTAAGTGAATTAAAAATGAAATGTGGATTCATCTGAGTTCTCAATAGCTTTTGTCCCAGCTCTATAGTTTTGAATTTTGCCTGTAGACTTTTTTGTCTGAAGATCAGAATACCAAAGAGAACGATGAAAATTAATACAATAGACAATCCGAAGATATATATTCTTTGCTGCTGCATCTTAGCTTCATTCGCCAGTCGTTCCTGCCTGGATAGGTTCTCAATTTCGCGTTGTTTTTTATCAAATTTATATTGCAATTCCAACTGCGTGATTTTCCTGATGTTTTCTGCTTTATTCAGACTGTCTTGCATGATTTTGTGTTCAGATAGCATGTTAAATGCCTTCTTGAAGTTTCCATTATTGGAATAAATACTACTTAATAATTTGCTGGCATCTGAAATTTCGAAGGGTATTTCAAGTTCTTTGGCAATGGCATACCCTTCTTTTAGATCTTTTAGAGCCAGGCTTTCATTACCAGATTTTAGGTATATCCTCCCTCTCAGGATATAGTAGGAAGCCAGTTTTGCCTGATCATAAATATTCCTGGCAATGATTATACTTTTGTCTGCGTAATACGCAGCGGAGTCAGCAATTGACATTAGATAGTATGTATTAGCAAGGTTATAGTATGAATCGGCAATTCCACTAGGATAATTCATCATCAGATTGAGTTGCAAGCTTTTTTTAAGATAGATTAGTGAAGAATTATATTTACTCTGAGCATTGCACACTGCGGCTATCGTATTATAGGTTTTACTAACTTCCCAGTAGTCATTGGTTTTGATAGAGATGGGGAGCTTTTTAAACAGATATTCCATGGATTTTTCATAATCTTTCTGAAAATAATACATATTGCCAATGCTGCCATGCGCAATTGCCATCCCAGCTGAATCATCGGCTTCTTCCCATAATTTCAGCGCTTCAAAATAGATGTCAATGGCATGCTCAAACAATGCCTGATCTTTGAATATGTTGCCTTTTGTGTTGTAGAGATCTGCCTGCGCTGATAAATTTCTGGTTTGTTTTGCATAAAATATGGCCTTATTGATAAATTCTTCAGCCTTTTCGTAGTCATTATGTAGTTTGTATATATAAGATAAAGCATGGTATGAATTGAAAATGCCTCTTTTGTTATCAATTTTGTTAAAATACATAAGCCCGTTTTGGAGGTATCTTTCAGATTCAGTTAAATTTCCTTTGAAGCTGTATAAATACCCCAATCCATAACTAACAGACCCCATGCCTTTGTAGTTATCCAGTTTCTGGTAAATATCAAAGGCTAACTTGAAGTAATGATTTGCGCTATCGTTTCTTGTAAAATTTAACAAATGAGTATAGGCAAGTGTATTGTAAGCATCTGCTATGCCTTCATTGTAATTGATTTTTTCTGATCGAATCAGGGCATCATGTGCAAGAAGGAATGCAGAATCAGGTTTAGCTCTGTAGAGAGAAAAGCCCTTTCTGTTCATTGCATTGATTTGTGTTGTATCTGTGCTTAAGACACTGGTGTCTTCAGATATTCCGGCATTACACACAAGTATGTGTGAATAAATAAAAAAAATACTGAATATAAGAATGATGTAGAGATGAGTTATCTTGTTCACTGTTGGTATTTTAGTCTGATGTATATAAAGTCTGATTTTAAATTTATAATCAAAATCTGCTATTAAAAATTATTTAGCACAAGATACAGAAATCTGATTAATTAGCTTGTTGGGTTGTTAGATTTTTGGATTATTAGGCCAATATCCCAATAAGCTAACAGGCCAACAACCCAGCCACCCAACAATCCTCCTCATTTTTCTCGCAATTTCCCCAACTAGTTCAGCCAAATTTCGTATACAAAATCAAACTACTAATTAAACTTTCATAAGGCAAGTTCTGATGGAAACTCTCAGTATCACAGGGCAAGCAGCACATAGTAAAGGCATTTATCGCGAAGCAATGAGCTTACAAAATGATGGTTGGTACGTTATGGCCGATCATATCCCCGGCTTTGTTCCTCCACCTGAATTTGAAGGCTATGTTCCCGACATTTATGCCATTAAGAAGGAGCACTCTTCAATTATTGTCATTGTGACCGGTTTGCGCCAAAACCAAAGGCAAATATCGGCTTTGAGTGATTATGCCAGGCACTATTCAAACATACAATTTTATGCTTGGGTAGTTAATGAGGCAGGTTGCAGAGTAAGCAGGATAAAATAGGAATATGTGTTTGCTTATCAATATATTCTACAGACAATTCGTTACCTGATCGTAAATTGTATATAGTTTGAACATTTGAATCATTCTAAATTCCGGCAATTTATCAGTTCAATCATTGCTAAATTGAGAATTAAAGAATACTTTTATCCTCTGACTAAGACCTTATATTTGTTTTTTTCAGAGACTGTTTTTTAAGCGCTTCTATTTCTTTTCTAACCTACTCTACTGTGATATAGACATTTAATAGAAGTTAATAACCTAACAAAAGATTGATATGATGCAAAAAATTACTTCATTTTTTAAAAAATTCTGGTTCAGGATTACATTCTTTGCAATAGGTCTTGGATCACTAATCTGGTTTCTCGTACGTGTTTTGCCAAAACCTTCGCGTATTAACTATCCTTGTATGAAGGCCACAACACCACTGGCATATTCTTTTGTTGCCTATTTGTTAAGCCTCGGAACCTTTACCTTTGTTATGAAAAAGGCCCGTGAACGATTTAAGCAGGCAAGGTATGTTTTGGCTACTATGTTTGTTTTGGTTGGATTTGCTGCAGGAATTATTACTTTGATCAACAACGACGGATTGTTAAGAGCCAACGCTACTGCTGATGATTTCCAGGGGCCACAAACAGGAAATGAACCCACTGGTACGGCAAAAGGTATTTATCCAGGTCGTGTTGTTTGGGAGCATAATCCGGA
>CAYWBC010000137.1:0-9219 GCA_964456285.1 uncultured Bacteroidales bacterium | reverse complement strand
CAGTATTGACAATGGATTTCAGGTCAAAGACGTCCTGTCTTTTGATGTGCCTTTCATCAGGTCGGGGATGGACAGTAATACCTTGCGCTCCAAATTCCTGACATCTGATGGCAGCCTCCAGAACATTAGGAATGTTCGCGCCTCGAGAGTTCCTTAATGTTGCAATTTTATTTATATTTACACTTAATCTGGTCATCGAAATTGTTTGTATGATCAATTGAGTGTAAAATTATAGTATTTTCTGAAAACCATTCTATGTTAGCCGGAGATTTGACATCAGACGTAATACCTTCTTTACACACTTCAGATAGTGGGCAGAAAGCTCTTTACTGGATGGACATCTTTAGAATTTCACATTTACCAATTGTAAACAATCTTGATTTTCTTGGTCTTATTTCTGATAAGGACATCTACGATAATAATATGGCTGAGGAACCAATTGGCAATCACAACCTTTCACTTTTCAGCCCATTTGTCATTGTAGATCAGCATATTTATGAGGTGATGGAATTGGCTTCTGAATTGCAGCTCTCTGTGGTCCCTGTTTTGAATCAGGAGAATCATTACAAGGGGGTGATTACACTTACAGATCTGCTGCATTATTTTGCTGATGTTTCTGCTCTTCGTCAACCCGGAGGAATTATTGTGCTTGACCTTAACGCGAATGATTATTCCATGTCTGAAATTTCTCAAATTATTGAAAGTAATGATGCCAAAATTTTAAGTTCTTATATAACTAGTCCTCCCAATAGTACAAAAATGGAGGTTACACTTAAAATTAACAGAAAGGAGCTTACTTCAATAATTGAGACATTTATTCGTTATAATTACATCATTAAGGCTTCTTTTATGGATGAGAACGATTTGAATAGTTTGTACGAGAATAGATACGACTCATTTATGAAATATTTGAGCATTTAACTAAGCATATCCAATGAGAATTGCAATATTCGGTCGTAGTTTTAATGCTGATTTTAATAAATACATTGTTGATTTTTTCGATTATTTGAGTGCAAACGGTGTGAGTATAACGCTATATAAGCCTTTTCTAAATTTCCTAAGCAAGGAGATAAATTTTCAACCCAAAATAGAAGATACTTTTAATAGTCCGGAAGATATTTCACAAGATATTGATTTTTTAATCAGTATCGGAGGTGACGGAACCTTTCTAAAAAGCATTATATACCTGAAGAACTTCGACATTCCGGTAATCGGTATCAATTCTGGCAGATTAGGATTTTTAGCAAACATTGCCAAGGAAGAATTATCGGAGGCATTGGATGCAATTTTAAAAGGCGATTACAAATTAGAGAATCGATCTATGATTTCTTTTGAATCTGACAATCAAAAATTTGGAAAGCATAATTTTGCCCTGAATGATGTTACAATTCAAAAGAAAGATACAGTTTTGATTAAGATAGATACATATCTTGATAATGAATTTCTGAATTCATACTTGACAGATGGGTTGATTATTTCAACACCCACAGGATCAACAGCGTACAACATGAGTGTTGGTGGACCAATTGTGTTGCCAGGGTCTGAAAATTTTGTAATTGCTCCTATTGCTTCACACAATTTGACAGTTAGGCCAATAATTGTACCAGACAACATTGAAATTAAACTTGAAGTAAAAACCCGAAGCGGTAATTTTTATGTTACTCTCGATAACAGAACTGTGGAAATGGATGAAGAAAGCAATATATTTTACATAAGAAGGACGAAATTTCAACTGAAAATTGTAAATTTCTCTTTTAATAGCTATTATTCTACAATTCGAAACAAATTGATGTGGGGGGCGGATAAGAGAAATTAATGAATAGCAGGATAATTTTTTATTTTAACGAAAAGATGTAATTTTAGAGGTGACCAATTAATTAGGGATTTTAACAATAGATATGGGGAAAATTGATCATGTTAAGCTAATAATTATTGCATTTTTCATTTTATGTTTTCTTGAACCAATGCATGCACAGCGCTGGAAACTAAGAAGATATGAGGTGGGAGGTGGTATTGGCTTAACCCAGGTTTTCGGAGATATAGGAGGTACTATTGATAAGGAGAACTGGTTTGGTCTGAAAGACATTAAATTTGATGAAACAAGATTAGCTATTCCACTCTATATAAGGTATAAGCTTGATCCGGTATATGCTATTAAAGTAAATACTATTGCAGCATTTGGTAATGGTACAGATGAAGATTCCAGAAATGATCGGGGGAGAAGTTATAAAACTTTCCTTTTTGAGTTTTCTGCACAAGCTGAGTATTATTTTATTGCCGAGGAAAAGCGCTATAAATCAGCGGCAATGTTTAATAAGCGCGGCATGTTAAACAATTACATGTCTTTTAATGCCTATTTATTTTTAGGACTTGGTGGAGTATATTCAAATGCCAATGTGACTTTTACACAAGACATTACTCCAGTAGATGATATTAAAAGCAATAGCTTTGGTGTAGCCTTTCCCTTTGGTCTCGGATTGAAATACATTATTGATGACAGGTGGCTGGTAAATGCAGAGTTGGGCTACAGATATACGGTTTCAGATTACATTGATGGTTACAAACAAATACAGGCTTCTAAACATAATGACGTATATTATTTTCTTACTTTTTCGTTAGGCTACCGTCTGAAAACGTCCAGAAGAGGTTTGCCATCCTTTCTGGATAAGGAATACAGACAAACAAAATCGGGAATCAACCCCAAAAAGAAGGTACCAAAAAAGCCAAGATCTAAAAAAGACGCCATAGAATAGCACTTTGTATAATTATCCTTTTTCATTTTATTCTTTATTTCTTTTATGTTTTTTTAAGAAAAATTCTGATCTTGGGCGCTAAAAGAAGTCTTACTTTCGTTGTTGAGTAGCGAACTAGATTAATTTCATGAAACAGTTACTTATTATTTGCTTTGTTTTCAGCTTTGCACTGACTAAAGCACAACGCTATACCGATTTTGGAATAATTGGCGGTGGCGCATATTATATGGGTGAGATTAATCCCACCCGACAATTTTATAAACTATCACCTGCAGTGGGAGCATTGTTTCGCGTAAATATCAACAAAAGATTTGCGGTACGCTTAAGCGGGATCTATGCCGGACTAAGAGGTAGTGATCAAGATTTTCCTGACAGGTACATCCCTCTTCGATCACCTCAAAGTTTTAGTAAGCAGATTCTTGATATTAGTGGAGAGTGCGAGTTTAACTTCTTGCCTTATATAACAGGTGAGGACAAATGGTTGTATAGTACATATGTTGCAGGAGGGATAGGGACAGGAATAATAATTGGTAATAAACCTTTTTTAACAATCCCATTTGGAGTAGGATTTAAGGTTAATCTGACAACAAGACTAAGTGCCGGCTGCGAATGGAGTTTTAGAAAAACCTTTAGGGATGATATCGATAATGTTGAAAATCAACTAGGTAATACCCTTATAAATAATAATGACTGGTATTCATTTGTAGGTATATTTATTAGCTATAAGTTTTTTAAATTTGCAGCTGATTGTCCGGCATACAAATAGAATTATTTTAAAGCATGGGATATAAGGAACAGCTAAATCCAAAAAGATTGCCAAAGCACATAGCCATAATTATGGATGGGAATGGCAGATGGGCAAAAAAGAAAGGCAATCCAAGAATTTTTGGGCACAACAATGGTGTTACTGCTGTTCGAGATACTGTTGAAGCCGCCGCAGAGTTGGGTATTGAGTTTCTTACATTGTTTGCATTTTCAACTGAGAACTGGAGTAGGCCCCGAACAGAGATTGATGCTCTGATGTCTTTATTAGTATTAACAATTAATAAGGAGACCAAAACCCTACTCGAAAATAATGTAAAATTAAGGGCTATTGGGGATTTAGATACCTTGCCAGAAGGTGTTGAAAAGCAGTTGAAAGGAGCGATTGAAAAAACAAAAAAGAATACAGGGCTTAACCTGATACTAGCATTAAGTTATAGTTCACGATGGGAAATACTTAATGCGGCAAAGAACCTGGCTAAAGATGTTAAAAAGGGAAAGGTAAATGTTGAAGATATTAATGATGAGATATTCGAAGGTTATCTTACTACTTCAGGTATTCCGGATCCGGAACTACTTATTCGTACCAGCGGTGAATTTCGTGTTAGCAATTATCTTCTATGGCAAATTGCTTATACTGAATTGTATTTTACTCCCGTGCTTTGGCCCGATTTTAGAAGAGAGCACATTTACCAGGCAATTGCCGATTTTCAGAGTAGAGAGAGGCGATTTGGCAAAATAAGCGAACAAGTTGTCACAAATATTAATGTAAATAGTTAGCCACAGGATGCGAATATTTTTAATCTCAGTTTTTATTGTATCGATAAACCTTAATGTTTTCTCTAGGGTTGCTCAGGATAGTATCAAGTATGAAACTATCGATTACTCCAGACCAAAAGAATATGTTATTGGTGATATTGAAGTTACAGGTGTTAGATTTTTACAACCTTCTCACCTGGTTTCTATTTCAGGCTTAAGTAAAGGAATGAAAATAAAAATTCCTGGTTCTGAGATTACTATGGCAGTGAGCAAGTATTGGAAACATGGACTTTTCTCTGATGTTAAAATTATTGTAACAAAGATTGAGAATGGACAGGCCTTTTTGGAAATTCAACTGACCGAACAACCTCGTCTTAACAAATTCGAAATAACCGGAGTTAATAAAACTGAAAAGGGAGACATTGAAGAGAAAATAAATATCAGACGAGGGATTCAGATTACTGAAGATATTCTTAACAATTCCAGCCTGATAATAAAGAAACACTTTAGAGAAAAGGGTTTTTTCAATGTAAATGTTGATATCATTCAAGAGGAAGATACAAACAGTGTAAATATGGTAAACCTTACACTTAAAATCGATAAGAACAAAAGGGTGAAAATTCAGGACATTGTTTTTGAAGGGAATACAGCATATAAGAGCCGGCGTTTACGTAGGCTGATGAAAAAGACCAAACAACGTGATCTTAATATTTTTAAAGGCTCAAAATTTATTGAAGCTGAATACAAAGAAGATAAAAAGAAAATTCTATCATTTTATAATGAGAATGGGTATAGAGATGCGAAAATTACAAACGAGGAACTGGTTCATTTAAATAATAAGCGCATTGCATTGAAACTCTCCATTTTTGAAGGTGGGCAATATTATATTAAGAGCATTACATGGATAGGGAATACCAAATATCCTTCTAGCTACCTGGGAATGATATTAGGAATGAAAGCAGGCGATCTGTATGATCAGAAATTGTTACAGGACAGGCTTACAAATGATGAGGATGCCATTACTTCGGTATATATGGACAACGGATATTTGTTTTTTAACATTAATCCTGTTGAAGCAAGGGTAGATAATGATTCTGTAGATCTCGAACTAAGAATATATGAGGGGAAACAGGCTACTCTCAATGACATTTTAGTTACCGGAAATACAAAAACCAATGAGCATGTTGTTCGGAGAGAATTGTATACTCGTCCTGGTGAATTGTTTTCAAGATCAGATATTATCAGATCTGTGAGAGAACTTGCAACTCTTGGACATTTTAATCCGGAAACAATTTCGCCAAATCCATTGCCAAATCCTGCCGATGGAACGGTTGATATTGAATATAATCTTGAAGAGAGAGCAAATGATCAGCTGGAACTTTCAGGAGGTTGGGGTGGATATTATGGATTTATGGGTACTATTGGAATTCGATTCTCTAATTTTTCTATAAGCAGATTCTTTGATCCTCAAGCCTGGCGTCCAGTTCCCAGTGGTGATGGACAAACACTTCAATTAAGGGCACAATTTTCAGGCCCAAGCTACCAGGGATATAACATCAGCTTTATTGAACCTTGGTTTGGAGGTAAAAAACCAAATTCTTTTTCCCTGTCTTTTTATTATTCAAGACAACGTCCTTATGCCAGTAAGCTATACAATGCCTACGATTCTTTGAATTCTACTTTCAGAACTATAGGAGCTTCCATCGGACTCGGGAAAAGATTGAAATGGCCTGATGATTATTTTTCTATATATACAGAGTTTTCTTACCAACAATACATGCTTAATAACTATTTTCAACTTGGTCTTGATAACGGAAGTTATAATTTATTCAGTCTTAAGTTGGTAGTATCCAGGAGTTCACAGGATCAGATGATCTATCCAAGAAAGGGATCGGCATTTAGCCTGGGACTGAGAATTACGCCTCCTTATTCATTATTTAATAATATTGATTACAGTGAAGTTACATATTCAGAGAGGTATAAGAATATAGAGTTTCATAAATGGACCTTTTCCAGTGCATGGTATGTAAGCTTAATAGAAAAACTGGTATTGGCATTAAAAGCTGATTTTGGATATCTGGGTTCATATAATAAAGACATTGGTGCTCCTCCATTTGAGAAATTTGATGTTGGTGGAAGTGGTTTGAGTGGTTACAATTTATATGGTACTGATGTAATTGCCTTGCGTGGATATGAAGATGGCTCTATTACCCCTTATGAAAATGGTAGATCTGCGGGAAATATTTATACCAGGTATTTTGCTGAAATAAGATATCCTTTTTCTCTTAATCCTTCAGCAACAATTTACGGCTTGGTATTTGTTGAAGGTGGAAATGCATGGGGCCATTGGGATCAATTTAATCCATTTGCTGTGAAAAGAGCTGCAGGATTAGGAGTAAGAGCTTTTCTGCCTATGTTTGGAATGCTTGGGATTGACTGGGCATATGGCTTTGACCCAAGTAACGCAAATCCTTATGTAAAATCTGGGCCACAATGGCATTTTGTACTGGGACAACAATTTTAGTTACCAGAACGGTATGGAATTTGTACTTTTAAAATGAACATAAATATTTGAACGAATGAAAAAATTAGTAACAACCCTGGCATTCTCTGTATTGGCTATTTCTTTTTCAATGGCACAGAAATTCGCATTTGTTGATACAGATTATATATTGAATAATATTCCATCTTATAAAGCTGCGGAAACTGAAATTGATAAAATTTCAGAACAATACGAAAATGAACTTTCCAGTATATATGAAGATATCGATAAAATGTACCGTGAATATCAGGCTGAAAAAGTTCTGCTGACTGATGAGATGAAGTCAAAACGTGAAGAAGAAATAATTAATAAAGAACGCGAAGCAAAAAAATTGCAGAATGATTATTTCGGACAGGAAGGATTACTGTTCAGAAAACGTCAAGAATTGATAAAACCTATACAGGATGAGGTATATAATGCAGTAAAAGAGATAGCAGATGAAAATGGATATGCTGTTATTTTTGATTCTGCAAGCGGGCCTACAATGCTGCATACCAATCCTCGCTATGATGTCAGCGATGAGGTATTACAAAGATTAGGTTATAAAAATTAATTTCATACATTTGTGCCGAAAATCACATTATTCTAACGAAAATGAAGAAATATATAATTGTATTATTAGTCAGTGCAGTTGTCCTAAGTCTTTCAACAAGTGCTCAGGTAAAACTTAAAATTGGTCATATCAATAGTCAGGAACTTTTTGCAGCTATGCCAGAGATGGATTCTGCGCAGAAGAAGCTTGAAAAAATTGCTCAGGACCATGAACTTGTATTAGAAGAAATGTCCGTTGAGTTTAACAAAAAGTTTGAAGCTTATAAAAAAGCTATGGATGCTGCTACTTTAAGCGATCTTGCAAGAGCATCAAAAGAAGCTGAGCTGGAAGATTTACAAAATAGAATTGCTACTTTTCGACAAACTGCAGAGCAGGATATACAACAGAAAAGAATGGAAATATTTACTCCAATTCAGGAAAAGGCATTGAATGCAGTTAACACTGTTGCTGAAGAAAATGGATTCACTTATATCTTAGATGAAGGAGCAGGAGGAGTGGTATATTCATCACCTGATGCGGAGGATATATTGCAATTAGTTAAAGCCAAACTGGGCATACAATAAAATTTTGGAAAAGAATTCTTTCAAACCAACTCTATTGAGTTGGTTTTTTTATATATTTCATTATGGATAATGATGCAAAGAGACCAATAGGAGTGTTTGATTCTGGAGTTGGTGGATTAACTGTAGCGAAAGCTATTAGTCTATCCCTTCCAAATGAGAATATGATCTATTTTGGGGATACCGCTCACCTTCCTTATGGTGATAAGTCAAAGGATGCCATAATTCAATATTCGACCAGAATTGCTCAGTTTCTTATTGATCAGCAATGCAAGGTTATTGTTATAGCCTGTAACTCGGCTTCTTCAAATGCATTTAAGGAAGTTGTAAAACAGGCAGGAAGTAAGGTTCCTGTTCTAAATGTGATAGATCCTATGGTTGATTATATTGTTGGGACTGATTATAAAAAAATAGGCATAATTGGTACAAAAAGTACTATTGATACCAATATTTATCAGGAAAAGATTCATAATAAGAAAAAAGGAGTATATGTTTCCTCACTGGCCACTCCTTTGTTTGTACCTATGATTGAAGAGGGATTTATTTTTGATGACATTAGCAACGCCATCATACGAACTTATCTCTCCCGGAGGGAAATTAGCGGCATAGATTCACTCATCCTGGCTTGTACACATTATCCTATTATTAAGAATCAAATCAACAAGTTTTATAATTTCGATGTGGATATTGTTGATTCAGCCAATATTGTTGCCAACAGCCTGCGTGTTTTGCTTGAAAATAAGAAGTTGAAAAATTCATCTGATGAACAGGGGAAAAAGAAATTTTATGTATCTGATCTCACTCGTTATTTTAAGCTTATTGCCCGAATGTTTTTCGAAGAAGAAATTGAACTCGAAAAACTGAACTTCTGGAAGTAACTCTCTTAATGTCGGTTATTACTCATACTCTTTAAGCGTTAAGTGCCAGCGTAAAGCTTCATTTCATAAATATTTGATTGATAGATGATTGTTATTTCTTACCTCATACAGAATTTATATTCTTTCTAAATAAGAGTCTAATGTTTTGATATTTAGATGGTTAAATATACCTTCAATACGTTATGCGTCGAATTTTCAAGCTGATAGATTTTATAAGGTGACTAAATCCGATTATTTAAAACTTTTTTCAGTAATTTTTCCTTACCAAATTCCATCCGATCCATCAAAGTTTTATTTAGTATTAAACGATTAGTGCAAGACTACTGACTAATAAAAATGAAATGGAAAGAGTAGACAATGATTTGTATTTCAAAACTGCAGAGACAGATTTGGATTTTGAAAAGTGCTATCG
>CAYWBC010000136.1:0-9307 GCA_964456285.1 uncultured Bacteroidales bacterium | reverse complement strand
AAGTGAAGTTTTAGTTTCACTGCGGTAAATATTGAAAGCCAGTGACTTTATGAAACACCAGGACAAGAAATATCCCTAAGAACTCAGACTTAAATATCTCTTTTGTCGACAAATGTTCTATGATCTAACCCACACACTGCATGGTTTGTCGGCTTTATTCCTTCCGGAACCCTATTAGATCTTCTGGTATTGTCGACATTCTCCCCAAAAGAAACACTTTGATAAATTCATTTGGCTTATTTCTTCCCCGACTTTGCCAGTTCCTGCCTTTGTCCGGGAAAGAAAGCGCCCTTTTTTTATCAAATACTTTCTTTTACCCACAAAGACACTTTTGCAAAATCTACGCTCTTGCTTCGTGTTTTACAAAGAGTCTTTCTTTCGCCCCCTCTCCTCTCCTACTCTTTGCTGAGTTCTAAGGGCTATTTGTGTTGCATAAACTCCCTTTCGTCTTTCTTTTTATTACCTGGCGAAACGAAAACTCGGCATACGGGGATATGAAAAATGAAAAACATGATCGAAATGTATACTAAGCAAAAAAATACCAAACACTTTCTAAATGGAAAGAGAGCTATTGTTCGAAAAGAAAAAGAAAAAAATGGCGAACTCAAATCTGGCTCCAAGGATATGTCTGGAAATAAAAATCAAAGTTTTAAACCATTAGAATACAACATTAAAAAATTTGAAGCGATTACTAAAAACTCAAAGGAATTTCTTTTTGCCCCTTCAAAGCAGCAGGCAGAAAGAATGTTTTTTCAATTGTATGGATACCATACAACTATTAATCCGGTCGAAAAGACCATTTATTAATCTTTAAAATTTATAAGCTATGTTAAACAAACAATTACTGATCGGAAATCTTGGAAACGATCCCCAAGTACACAACTTTGAAAATGGCGGTAAAGTGGCCACTTTCAGCGTGGCAACAAAAGAGGTTTTTTATAACAAAGAAAAAAAGAAAGTTCAACAAACTGACTGGCATTCTGTAAAGTGCTTTAAAAAGCTTGCCGAAAGAGTTGAAACCTATCTCAAAAAAGGTGCAAAAGTCTACATCGAAGGAAGATCAATAACCGAAGAGTGGGAAGATAAACAGGGCGTTAAGCGATATTCTAATGTTGTTATTGCTGATCAGGTTTTATTCCTTGATAGCAAAAAAGACTAATAAAAATCCCTGCCTGAATAGTTTCCGCTATCCAGGCAGGGTTTAACGTTATGTAACTTCAAATCTGTATTATGAATAAAAATATAAAAAATATTGACATATACCAAAGCCTTACAAGTCAAATCATAGAAATCTTAGAGAGCCATCAAAAGACGAATTATGAAAAGACATGGCTTAGCGCTTCGGGTGAAATCTTTGCCAGTAATCCAATTTCAAAAACTGTCTATAATGGCCTAAATCAACTTTGTTTATCCTTTTTGATAAATAGAAACAGCTATACTCAAAATCGCTGGATGACCTTTAAACAAGGTCAAAGCCTTGGTGCAAAAATTAAAAAGGGTGAAAAATCAATCATTGTAACTTATTACAGCCGGAAATACATCGATTCAAAAACCGGAAGAAACATAACAAAACAGGTTACAGAAATTCTTAAAAATGGACATCCAATGCCTAAGAATGTTGATTCAATACCCTTTATGAAATATTATCCTGTGTTTAATCTGAATCAGTTTGATGATGTCCCGGAACAACTGCTTTTTAAAGGCGAAAGCATAAATTATTCTGAGCCTGAAAAAGATTCTTTTGCAGAGGAGATTTTAATGAAATCAGGTGCAAATATCGAGTACAGAAGGTTTCAGGAAACAATTTCAACAATTCTTACAAAAGAAACAGCCAATTTTTACATTCCTTCAAAGGATAAAATTGTTTTGGCCAATCGCAATCAATTCACCGGCAAAGAAGCTTTCTATAAAACTGCACTTCATGAGCTTGGCCATTGGACAGGTCATAAAACTCGTTTAAATCGTGATTTAACCGGCTCTAATGGATCAAAGGAATATGCGCTGGAAGAACTAACAGCTGAGCTGTTTTCTGCCTTTATGGCTGCTCGTTTAGGATTTGTAACTCAAATTACAAATAACGCAGTTTATATTAAATCATGGCTTACATGCCTTAATGATGATAAGAAATTCATCTTTAAAGCATCAGCCGCGGCGCAGAAAGCCTCGGAATACCTTAGCCATCTGGTTGAACAAGAAGTAGTGCTGAAACCTATCCAATAAAAAAAATGAGGGATATTCCCCCTCATTTCATATCAAATCATTCAAAAAATACTAACATGATACATATCAATAGAACATATGCAATATGCAGCCTTTCGAAGATACCGGAATTATCCGAGAAATTATCTCAACATACCTGGACACTTTGTCAAGGCTTTGAATTTAATGGATACCTGTTTTTAAACGATAGCTTTTCGGAAAACGGAGCGCAGGAATATGCTGTAATAAATAAAGAATCACTCGCCCAAATTGAAAGCATCACTTTTGGTTGGATGAACGAGAAAGAAACAGTAAAAATGATCTGGCGAATTCTTCAAGGGGAATTCGATAAGGGGCCACTTGTAAAGGTGAGTCCAAAGCTTGATTATTCCAGCGATCATTCTTGTCATCTGTG
The DNA here is from genome assembly GCA_964456285.1 of uncultured Bacteroidales bacterium. Lineage (GTDB taxonomy): Bacteria > Bacteroidota > Bacteroidia > Bacteroidales > UBA10428 > UBA10428. The sequence goes on along the minus strand of CAYWBC010000136.1, from coordinate 6,693 downwards.
CCGCTGAGCGCAGTTTTTAAGATTCGGAAAATGAGGAGCCTCTCCCCTTTTCCGGATCACCTTATCGGCCCAAACAAAAATTTCATTTTTAATCTTTAAAACTTTATTATGAACACTACATACAGAAGAACAAGACTTTTTTATCTTTACCCTCAGGTGGAATTTTCTTTTACAAGAAAAGGGATTGTATATAAGCTTATAAAGCGTGAAGAGGGAAAAGGAAAAAATAAATACATTCTTACACTGCGAAAAAAAGGAAAACCAAGAGAAATCAGACGCTATTTTTCGTTTGACGAGTTAACTGAAAAATTTGTTTTCCTTCAAGATGATCTTAAAACATCTATGCAGCCACGCTCGTCAGTTTGTTTTACTTATTCATGTTTATAGTTATGGCAATTCTTATTAAAATCGACGGAAAAACTAATGAAGTTTTTCCTTTAAACGGACACCACTTTCAGTTTTCTGAGTTGTACAAGCATTTGAATTGTACTAGCGTAGAGTTTTATGATCTTTCAGATGGGCGCACAATGGTATGCGATGGAAACGCCAGGCTTAAAGAAGATTGGGAAATAAACCTGGATGCTACGAAGCTGTTTCGAATGGGAAGAATGACCCATTCAGAATTTAAAGATAAACTTAAAAGAGATTCAGAAAAAAAAGGCTTTGCATTTATTGATGCAACTGGTGATACAATGGATGTTATTGCAGGAGATGTAATAGTGGGGAGTAAAACTGAGATTATCTGAGTTTTATAGCTTATATCAAACCGGCCGGAGGTTCAGGCTTCTGGCCATTTTTTAAACAATGCAAAAATTTACCCCAAAGTTTACAATAGAAAGAGATTCAAAGCAAATAAGAGAAATGACCTATTCAGGGATCAGACAATGATTGCCAAATAAATTGCCAGCCAAATTAGCCTTACTGACTTTTAGATTGAGCATGTCGGACAGTTTATATTTAAAGAAATTAAAAAACTAACTAATTATTTACAAAGCAAAAAAGGTATAATAATCAACAACATAAGAATTATTATAATATTACTTACTAATAATAAAAGATTTGTTAATTACTTTATAGTATTACTTACTAAGAATTATTGTAATATTGTATTATTATATAGTAACAAATAGTTCATGCTGTGAAATAACATGATATTTCTTATGAACTAATAATACTTACTAAAAATAAGTATGTTATTTGTTACTGACAATTAATTATTTCTTTGTAATGAACAATTCTTATTTGAATTATGAAAACAATATCAATTATTAATCACAAGGGTGGGGTAGGGAAGACTACTTCAGCAGCAAATATCGGAGCTTATTTTGCCGGTAAAGGACATAAAACGCTCCTGGTTGACCTGGACTCACAGTGCAATCTTACGCAGCATTTCGGGTACTATAATCCGACAAAATCAATTTATCATGCTTTTGCTGACAAAGAAAACGGGAAATTGCCTATCATGGAGATCAATGATAAGCTCTTTATAGTACCATCATCGCGGGAGTTCGAAAAAATGAACACTGAACTCGTAGGAAGGATTTCCTGGGAGGCGGTCCTTAAAAGACTGCTTTCACCCATGGAATCACTTTTTGATTATTGCCTGATTGACTGTCCGCCATCCCTGGGTCTGATTACACAGAATGCTCTTGTAGCATCCAGGTATACTTTAATTCCTATCGAAGCGGAATTTTTCTCCTTTAACGGGATCAAATCCATTGTTTCTGCCCTGAACGAAATAAAAAAAGTGGGTCACAAGCTGGATATTGCCGGAGTATTTATGACCAAGTATGACAAGCGTAAAGTCATATCCAAAACTATCTGCAAAGAAGTAGAGGAATTCTTTGGAAGCATTTATATAAATACACCGGTTAGGGATAATATCGCCCTTAGCGAAGCCCAATCCGACGGGAAAGACATCTTTTCCTATGCACCCAAAAGCCACGGAGCGATAGACTACAAAAAAATATGCGATACTTTAATTAAAACTTTGAATCATGATTAAGAAAAGTTTTTCAAAGCTCGGCAAGGGATCGGAAAAACTGTCTGAGAATCTTCAATCATTTTTAGTGAGCGAGAACGAGGAAAATGAATCCCTTTCGGAATCATCCATTATCAGCATTGATCATAAGGTCGGTAAAGAAAAGTTAGAATCCCAACCGGACTTAAACACTGATAAGGAACAAACTACACAAAAAAAAGAGAAAAAAGATAAAAGGAAAACAGGGGAGGAGAGGAGTATTGTGAAAAGTGATCCCCCGGTTCGTTCACAGGAAAAACCATTGTCAAGTCCTAAGGAACTACCTGATGATTTCAGGTCTCATTCAGTCCTTGTCAGTAAAAAACAGCTGAGTCAGCTGCAGGAGAAAGTTTTATTGCACAAGGTGCGTGTAAATAGAAAATACTCCATGAAGCAGGCCTTTTTTGAAGCTCTTAAACTCTGGCTAAGTAAAAAGGAGATCATTTCTGAGGAGCTGCCAGATGATTATGTAACCTATTCTGCACTTTTTAGTGAAAGCCAGTTTAATGACTTTCAGGATAAACTTCTACTTCACAAAGCCAGGGTAGACAGGAGTTATTCGATCAAGAAATCACTCTATGAGGCAATTAACTTGTACCTGAGAGAATAATTTTTTTAACCCGAAGATTACTATTATGGATTTCTGGTGGTTTTGCTTGTAGCGGGATTGTAATTGATCTCTCCGAAAGATGGATCAACCATTAGTTCAATCTCGGGAATCAGGCTTTGTGTTCTTATCAATGCGCAACACCTGATCTTTGCACCGGTATTGGTAATGATTTCTGTCCGATGGATCCCATAATCCGAGAGATTACAGGAACCCACCACCGATACCCGCCTTCCCTCCACAAGTAAGGAAGAATCCCCTTCAAAATAAAGCTTTTCAGGAGCGCGTATCTTCTCAAATTCGCTTAAATTCTTAAGGGATGCCGAGTAATTAAATGGCATCTTCTTTTCGCGAGTTTAACTTTCGGTTTATTTGATTTTTACCAAGGAATAAAAATATTCAATTTACCCGTACTTTCATACAGATTGCATTGTTAAGTTTTGCAAGTAATGCTAAAAAATGCCTCTTTGCGAATAGTAGTCTGTCAAGCTTATTTTAAAAACATAGTTATATTAGGTAGTTCACAGGTTTAAACAGGATTTCCATTTCCTTACCAGGGTATATTGGGGCAATTTCAATAAAAAATTGTATTTCTCAGGCTCTATAACAGAAGGTATTCGTAAAATGAGATAAGTATTTCTTAATAAGAATTCTGTTCCTATTGTTCAGGTTTTACTCCAGGTATCTTTTCTGTTGGTTATTAGTACTTTGGAACTACTATTTGCAACAGAGGCAGATTGAGGAATTTTTATCTTTAAAGTATTTTATAAACCAATGATATTTTTTACTTTTACTATGCACTATGGAAGGAATCGGGCTCTGCAGGGATGCAACCCGCCAGCGGTCTCTGGTGTGGAGTGTGGATAAAACAGTTTAGGGCGGAGGAATCTGCCTTTTTTATGAATAAATTTCTAGTAAATACATCAGATGTTCAGGGAGAGTTTGACCGCTTGGCTTCCCTGATCCTCTTTGGTTGTGTAATAAAAACCGGAGCCTTTTCTTACCGGATTGTTGAAATCGAGTTTTATTTCTATTGTAAAGAGCACCCTGACGGTTTTACGCATTCTCATGAAATGGCACCTGGTTGCTGGAGGGTACATCGTTCGGGATTAGATATTACGCTTTGCGGATTAAGGCAGGAGGCTTATGGAGGAATTCTGATCCGAAGTGTTCGGGATATGCATAGTAAGAACTTCATCAACGGTCCTGTAAAGGTTTTTTACGAATTAATGAATCATAATTTTGCAGTGGAAGATCCTGGCGTACCTCTGCAGCTTATGACAAGTGATAAATTATTCAGGGTTGAACCATTTGAGCCATTGAAGACTCATCGGATAGGTATTTTCAAACCTCAAAAACAAACCCCGCTGGATAATGCTTTTATTGATCATGAATACCGGTATATAATTTGCCTGGAAAAGGAAAATAAGGTAGAACAACGTGAGCTGACTGCAAGTAAAATTTCAGATTCCGAAATTCGAACCAGATTTCTTGGATATTCTCTTTCTTCATAGCTCTCACGCTTTCTTTTAATCTTTTTTTGATAATTATCCATTGTCCTGCAATGCTATAAAAAATCCAATTATTCTTTGGTTTAATCACAATAGCATCATAGCTATCAGGTAAGAATTAAGCATTTGAAAATTGAATAATTGTTCTTATTTGTAGCGTATAAGCTACATAAATTTGTATATAGTCTATATTGTAGCTTATAAGTATCAATAAACTTATTAAAAATATTTATATATTTGTAGCTTAAAAGATACTAAGAAAGTAAATATAGGTATTTATGAATCTTATAAGCTACATAAATTCATCACACACTGATCCGATAATTGTAAAAAATGTCTGTCAGGGTCTTAGACAAATGCGGCTAAATAGAAATATTTCTCAGGAATCACTGGCTGAAAGTGCCGGGTTGAGTCGTATAACTATTAGTCGTATGGAATCTGGAAGAGCTGCCACACTCTTGACATTGGTCCAGGTTTTACGCGCACTGGATAAACTTGAAGTCCTGAATTCATTTATTGAACAGCCTTTGATTAGCCCGATTGAAATGCTTAAGCAACAAAAAAAACAACGAAAGAAGGCCTCACATAGGTCACAAAACAATAACTCATCCAAACACAGGTAATTATGGTTACTTTAGCTAAAGTAAATATATGGGATACCTTTGTGGGCGGAGTAGTCTGGATGAAAGATCGGGGTTATTCTGTGTTTGAATTCGATACTAAATTTTTGAATAAAAATTGGGATTTAGCTCCTTTAAAAATGTCGATTGAAGAGGCCCGTGAAAGAAGTCGGATATTCTCCTTTCAAGAGCTTAATAAAAAAACTTTCCACGGTCTGCCGGGTATGTTGGCAGATAGCTTACCGGATAGATTTGGAAACAGGTTAATGGAGGCATGGCTTGCACGGCAGGGAAGATCATTGGAAAGTATGAACCCGGTGGAGCAATTATGTTATACCGGAAAACGGGGAATGGGAGCATTGGAATACGAACCGGTGATTCATCCTTTCAGTGAAGACTCTACCGAGCTTGAAGTGAAGCAACTAGTTGATCTTGCCAGAGAGGTATTAAACAAAAAGTCTGATTTGAAAGTGAATCTGTATTCAAAAAATTCAGAAGCCATTCAGGATATTATCCGTGTTGGCACTTCAGCCGGAGGAGCAAGGGCAAAAGCTGTTATCGCTTACAATGAGAAAACAGGAGAGGTTAGATCAGGTCAGGTGGATAGACTGAAAGATTTCGATTACTGGATTATTAAATTTGATGGAGTCAGTAATGAACAGCTTGGAGATCCCAAGGGCTATGGAATGATTGAATATGCTTATTATAAAATGGCCCTGGAATGTGGGATTCAAATGTCCAAATGCCGATTACTGGAAGAAAATGAGCGCAATCATTTTATGACTAAGCGTTTTGATCGGGGAAAGGGCGAAAAGTTGCATCTCCAAACTCTCTGTGCACTGGCACACTATGATTATAATTCACCTTCGGAGTATTCCTATGAACAGGCCTTCCAGGTAATGCGAGAATTAAAACTTCCCTATAGCGAAATGGAACAATTATTTCATCGTATGATATTTAATATAGTTGCACGTAACCAGGATGATCATACCAAAAACATTTCATTTCTGATGGACAAAACAGGACGATGGAAGCTTTCACCCGCTTATGATGTTACCTATGCTTTTGATCCACAAAACAAATGGATTCATTCACATCAGTTATCTGTCAACGGAAAGAGGGATAATGTTTCTAAAGAAGATATTTTGACAGTTGCCCGTCAAATCAACATTAAAAAACCCAATGAAATCATAGAAAAGATAAAGGATACTGTCAGTAAATGGAAAGAATTTGCCAAAGATTCAGGTGTGGATTCAAAACAAATCAATTTGATTAAGAACACTTTTTTGCTTCAACTATAGAGCTATAACTTAATAAATAATTATTGAAATTTAAATGAAAGCAGTAAAAATAGTGTTTGAAATGCCATAATCGACATACCTGTTTTTGTAAATATAAGAAATGAGTTGGAAGCATCAAGAGCAGTCAATGAACTGAACGGACATGAAGTTGAAGGGCGAAATATTGTTGTTCATGAAGCAAATAATGGAAAGGATCAGGTGAGCTGATCGATGGTCTTGAAATTCTTAACAGAGAAAATACCCCAAGCTCATTTAATCCACTTAAGAATATAAAAAAGGGCAAATCCAAAAAGCAGGTTGCAAAACCATCGAGAATAAAACCCAAAGATGTTGCTGAGAAACTCAAAGAGGTAAAACCTGATGTTGTTGAGAAGGAGGAAATAGTAGAAACTCAAAAATCAAATGATCAGCTTCAGAAGAAAACCAAAAGGCAGCCGAAAGTAAGAGTAGGAGAGGGGGGAGCAAAATTAAAAAGCAAGAGCCTGTATCTTTTAAGCCCTACACTATCGATGATCATGGGCCCTCAGATTTTCGTTCTCACCCAATGCTTATTTCCTCTTCACAGCTTGATTCACTCAGACAAAGAGTCTACCTGATAAAAGCCTCCGGGAATCGCAAATATTCCATAAAAGAT
>CAYWBC010000135.1:0-9338 GCA_964456285.1 uncultured Bacteroidales bacterium | reverse complement strand
CATAATCAAAAAATGCAAAATTATATGCCCCATAATCAAATGTTTGGGTACGAAAAAAATAGTGATTGCAAATGACAATTGTAAAGTATATTATTCCAAAAAGAATAAACACAGAATAAGGAAGCCTTGACTTCTTTATTCTGGTAATTCGGGAATTTATAAATTTCTCCTTATTAAAAATATCTCTAATATTTCTAAACAAATTTTTCAATTCTGAATTATTAAACAATACAATTCAATTTAACCAGATCCTATAGTAAACATATACAATGATCAGTTAGAAAATGGCAATTACAAATCTATAATAAGCCATAAGAAATAAAAAATATCCGAGATTTCAATAAAAGAAATCCTTACTGCAAAATTTGAAATTGAAAATATTATCACATCCCAAAAGATGTAAACACATCTCTAATTGCAGGAAAGCTTTCATTCAGGTATTTTTCCAGCTGATCTGGTTTTACCCATTTCACCTCATGGATGTCTTCTGAAATTTGAGGCTGTGGTGTTTCATTCCCGGTATATAACATTTCATACCACGAAGTTTTTTTCAATGCCAATCTACTCTTTAAATCATAGGTATGGTAAGTAGAAATTAGGGGTCTGAGTATTTCTAAATCATGGATTCCACATTCTTCTTCAACCTCTCTTAATGCAGCAGCTTCAAAGGTTTCACTTTTATTGAGCTTCCCTTTGGGCAAATCCCACTTACCACGCCTGAATATTAATAAAAATTCACCATTTTCATTCTTAATCAGACCACCTGCAGCTGACAGGAATTTAAAACATTTTCGAAAATCTTCCCTCAACTTGTCTATATCATGATGAAACAGGTAAAGTGTTTCAATCTTACTCAATTTATTATACAATGAAATGATCTCCCTAAGGTCCTCAAGATCATGATATTTGTAAAATAGCCCGTAATTTACCTGAAAATGTTTAGTAAAATTGTCAGTTAGTATGAGTTTTCGATCGTTAAAAAAAACTTTATACATTTGCCGGCATGAAAGAATGTGAAAAATTAATCGCTAAACAGTTGTTGCAAATTAATGCAATTAAATTAAATCCTGCAAAGCCCTTCATTTGGGCATCAGGTTGGAAATCTCCGATATATTGTGATAACCGAAAGACACTTTCTTATCCTGACGTTCGCAAATCAATCTGTAATTGTTTTGCTGAGGGGATTAAAAATAAGTACCCGAATGCTGAAGGTATTGCAGGAGTTGCTACCGGGGCAATCGCCCATGGTGTCTTGGTTGCAGAAGCTCTGGATTTGCCATTTGTATACATCCGTTCTTCAGCAAAATCTCATGGACTAAGCAATCAAATCGAGGGATCTTATATGCTTAATCAGAAGTTCGTTGTCGTGGAAGACCTGATATCAACCGGAGGAAGCAGTCTGAGTGCCGTTAAATCCTTGCGTGATGCGAATTGCGAGGTTTTAGGTATGATGGCTATCTTCACATATGGATTTCCAATTGCTGTTGATAACTTTTTGAATGCATCCTGTACTCTGGATACTTTGAGTAATTATAGTGTTTTAGTTGAATTGGCAGTCGAATCAGGATATATCTCCGAAAATGAATTGGAAACATTAAAAAACTGGCGATTAAATCCTGATAAGTGGACACCCTGATATACTTAGAAATATGAAACTTGAAAGCAAAATAGGCAAGGTCAGCTATTCAGATGAAGAAGTCTACAATTTTTTGACTGATTTCAATAATTTCAAAAATTTGATGCCAGAAGATAAGGTATCGAATTGGAAATCGGATGAGAATAGCTGTAGTTTTTCTGTTAACCCAGTTGGAAAAACTGGAATAAAAATGATCGAAAAAGAAGCTTTCAAATTAATTAAGCTTTCAAGTCTTGAGAATGATAAATTCAATTTCATATTTTGGGTTCAACTTAAAATGTTAGAGGAGAAAGATACCCGAATAAAATTGACACTTGAGGCTGACTTAAATCCCATGGTAGAAATGATGGCGAAAAAACCGCTTCAGGAATTTCTTGATAAACTAGTTGCCCAATTGGAAAAATATAATTTCAATCCTCAGTAATAACCTTCCTCTATTGTCTCCAAAAAGTAACGCAAAAATTAACCACAGAGCAACACTGAGAAAAAATTGAGTTCCACAGAGTTTTGTCTGCTCAATTGATTAATATGGAATCTGAATAATTAAAGCTGGCTTATTATCTAAAAGGATATAAAATGAAATGGAATTATTTAGTAAAGTAATCGATGAATATTTGCTCCGTGTGTCTCTGTTATTTCTCTGTGACACTCTGTGGTAAAAAATCAGGGAATCAATTATCCTTCTTATTATCCATTTTGTACCATCTCAATCTCACCAAATAAGTACGCCTTTTCAGAATTGTTCTCATTTCTGAGGATCAATTCGCCTGAAGGTTTAATTTCTTTTATGCTTGCTTTAAACACACCATTCTTATCTCTATATTGAACCATTAGGCCTCTTTTATATAATTTTTGATTGTACTCATCATGCATTGACATCAAATCTCCTTTCACAAACTGATCATACCTCATTCCCATTTTATCGAGTAACTTTTTCAATAAAGTATTCCTGTCAAGAAATTCTTGTTTATGCATTCTCATTGATGTGGGATTAGGAAGATCGGGTGGAAAATCTATTTCATTCACATTGATTCCGATTCCCGCAATGCATTTAACAATGTGATTGCCTATAATAGTATTCTCAATAAGAATGCCGGCAATTTTATTGTTCCCAACATAAATATCATTGGGCCACTTGATAAACGCTTCAATATTATTAGCAAATAAAAAATCAATAATTGATAGGGAAACCATTTCGGTAAGGTAAAAAAACTTCTCCGCTTGAATTTTGGGCAGTACCATCATACTAAAGGTTAAATTTTGCCCTTTTGCTGAATGCCACCTATTTTGTCCTCTTCCTCTCCCTTTTTTTTGACACTCTGCCAAAATAACAGTTCCTTCTTCAAGCTCATTGCTTATCATAAGTCTTTTCAGGTAATCATTGGTAGAATCAGCTTCCTGTAAATATTTGATGTTAAAGTTTATCATCCTTCGAACACAAAAATGATTGATATTGTTGTTTTGGTACTGTTATTGCTCAATTTCGATTAAATAAAACAAAAGCTTGATTATCTTCCAAATTTAGGATTTTATTACTAGGTAGAAATAATCATAAATTCATTACATTTGTGTGTCGAATTTAATTAGTTTTTAAACTGTTGGGAAACAATAATTTACTGCTCGAAAATATAATAGAAGGAATATTGGATAAGAAGGGCCGGGAAATTGTTGATCTTGACCTAACAAAGGTAAAAAATTCCATTTGTGACCATTTTGTTATTTGTCATGCAAATTCCAATACACAGGTGAATGCGATTGCTGATTCAATTGAAAAAAAAGTAATAGAAAACCTGAATCAGAAAGTACTTCATCGCGAAGGCATGGAAAATGCCACATGGGTTCTGTTAGATTATTGCGACATTATTGTCCATGTTTTTCAAGAGGAAACTAGAAACTATTATCGACTGGAAGAACTGTGGGGAGATGCTCACATTAAACATATAGAATAAAATTATCATTAAAGTTTTTCAGGGATGGCAGATAACAATACACAGAAATCGTACAAAGATAAAATGCCAGGAAATAAACCTGGTCCGGGCAATAATAATCCAAACAATAAAAAGAATAAGTTAAATTCCTTTCTTGTCCCTATAATAATAGGCGTTGCTCTACTTTCAATGCTTCTGGTAAACAGCGGGAGAAATCCTATTGAAACCAATTGGAGAGAATTCAAGAATGAAATGTTGCTTAAGCATGAGGTAGAAAAAATTGTTATTGTCAATCAAAGCTTTGCTGAAATTTACATCAAACCCGACAAGCTGAATAGTCCTAAACACGCTGAAGTATTAAATCGTGGTCTGAATAAATTTGCTCGGAGCGGACCGCAATATCGCTATGATTTCCCTTCAGTAGAAGTTTTCCTGAATATGCTTGATGAGGCACAGAAGGATTTTGATGACTCAGAAAAAATTTATCCCCTTGCTCAAAAGCGCAAGGATTTATTTGGAGAATTGTTTACGTGGCTGATTCCATTAGCTATTCTGATTGTTATATGGTTAATAATCTTTCGGCGTATGAGTGGTGCCGGAGGTGGTCCTGGTGGAGCCGGAAATATTTTCAATGTTGGCAAATCAAAAGCAAAAATCTTTGATAAAGATACCAATGTAAAAACAGATTTTAAAGATGTTGCCGGATTGGAAGAAGCCAAAATGGAGGTAATTGAAATAGTTGAATTCCTAAAGAAACCTAAGAAATATACCGATCTGGGAGGAAAAATACCCAAAGGAGCACTGCTGGTAGGACCTCCGGGAACAGGAAAAACATTGCTTGCTAAAGCTGTTGCAGGTGAAGCTAATGTTCCTTTTTTCTCAATTTCCGGCTCTGATTTCGTAGAAATGTTTGTTGGTGTTGGTGCATCAAGGGTGCGTGATCTTTTCAAACAAGCTAAAGAAAAATCTCCTTGTATTATATTCATTGATGAAATAGATGCCATTGGCCGTGCCAGGGGTAAAAATCCAAATTTCGGGGCTAATGATGAAAGAGAAAATACTCTTAACCAACTTCTGACTGAAATGGATGGCTTCGCTTCAAATTCAGGAGTAATAATTCTTGCAGCGACAAACCGTGCTGATATTTTGGATAGAGCTCTAATGCGTGCAGGAAGATTTGATCGTCAGATTCATGTTGAATTACCGGATATGAACGAGCGTACCGCCATTTTTAAGGTTCACCTCAAACCTCTAAAATTGGATAAAAATCTGAATGTAGAGTTTTTAGCAAAACAGACTCCCGGATTTTCCGGTGCTGATATAGCAAATGTTTGCAACGAATCGGCGCTGATTGCTGCACGAAAGAATAAAAAAAGCGTTCAGAAGCAAGATTTTCTGGATGCAATAGATCGAATAATTGGCGGACTGGAAAAGAAAAACAAAATTATAACTCAGCGGGAAAAAAGAACCATTGCTTTTCATGAAGCAGGTCATGCAACAGTTAGCTGGCTACTCGAGCACGCAAATCCACTTGTTAAGGTTACAATTATCCCTCGGGGTAAAGCCCTTGGTGCTGCATGGTATCTTCCAGATGAAAGACAAATAACAACACGCGAGCAATTGCTTGACGAGATGTGTTCTGCTCTTGGAGGAAGAGCCTCAGAGGAAACTCAATTTGGAAGAATATCTACAGGAGCTGTTAATGATCTTGAAAGAGTTACAAAACAAGCCTATGCTATGGTTTCATTTTTTGGTTTGAGTGAAAAAATAGGCAACAAAAGTTTCTATGACTCAAGTGGACAATCAGAATATTCATTCACAAAACCATACAGCGAAAAAACTGCTGAACTTATTGATGATGAAGTTAGTCAATTGATTGATCGTCAATATAAGAGGGCAGTCGAAATTCTAAAAGAAAACCAGGTTGGCCTGACAAAACTTGCAGATTTTTTGCTTGAAAAAGAGGTGATTTTTTCAGAAGATCTGGAGAAAATCTTCGGAAAAAAAAGGACAGATCCCGATGAAGTTCCTCTTGTTGAAAAAGAAATTAAAAAATCTCAGGACAAATAATTTTCTCTGAAAAAAGAGTAATAATTAAACCTTCTTCCATTATAATATGAAGTAAATTTCCAGGCCATTTTGTATATATTCGTACATGGAAAAGAACTGGGTTTGTATTTATAATACTTCTACACTCTATATTGCAGAGATGGCAAAAGATTTACTGCACGAAGAAGAAATAGATGCAGTGATTATAAATAAAAAAGATTCCAATTACCAATTTGGGCTTATGGAAATCTATGTTGAGCGTGACAATGCTGTTAAAGCAAAACATATCTTAGCAAACATCAATTCCTAATAAGAAAAAATCTTTTTCTCCAAAACCACAAGAATCATTATCTTCGAGCCAGGTTGAAAACATAGTAAGACAAATGAGTAATATCATTACCAGGACAATTACAGGAACTATCTTTGTATCCCTCATAATCTGTTCATTGATCTTTCATCCGGTTATTCTTGGAATTATTACAATTCTGATGAATTACTTTTCTTTGATTGAGTTAAATGAGATGAGCAGGAAATTCAAAATCCAGACTTCAAACTATTGGGTTTTGGTAAATACATTTTTTGTTATTCTTGCTATTGCCTTGCTTAATTTGGGATTTAGTCCGGCTTATGCCATATTGCCAATATTGGCCATTCCTGTTGTATTAGCTGCATCTATTCTTTTTATGAATGTTAAGACTCCGGTATTACAGCTTGCATTTGCTTTATTCAATACTTTGTATATTTCTCTTCCTCTTGTCCTCTTAAACTTCATACAACTTAAATCATTGCAAATGAAGATTCCTTTCGCACTTGCTATATTTATCACAATCTGGACAAACGATACATTTGCATACTTAAGTGGAATTTCGTTTGGAAAGCATAAAATGCTAAAGCGTGTATCCCCTCTTAAATCGTGGGAAGGATTTTTTGGAGGATTGATAATGCTTGTTCCTGTTCTCTTGATTTTTTATAACTTCTTCCCCTCTTTTGGTATAATAAATTGGATTGTTTTTGGATTATTAACTGCCATTTTTGGCGTAACTGGCGACTTTCTTGAATCGCTTATAAAACGAAGTGCTGATATTAAAGATTCAGGAAAATTGCTTCCGGGCCATGGAGGTATCCTTGACAGAATTGATTCTTTACTGATTGCTATACCTGTAATTTTTATTTATCTTCAATTTACTTTAAGAACTTAGTACATGTACATCCATAAGGAAGGAAAAATAATAATAATAACAGCATCGGTCATTTTACTAATAATTGCTGTAAGTACAATGTTTATTCATTTAGACTCCCTGTTTAAGGCGATTATTTTACTTCCATTTTTCATCCTGTTTCTTTTGATTATATGGTTTTTCAGAATTCCTGTAAGAAAATCAATGAAAGATGAAAGTATTGTTTTTGCTCCTGCAGATGGTAAGATAGTTGTTATTGAAAAAATCACAGAGTCTGAATATTTCAAGGATGAAAGAATACAGATATCAATTTTTATGTCTCCACTAAATGTGCATCAGAATATATATCCTATCAGTGGGACTATAGAATATACAAAATACCATAAAGGTGATTACCTGGTTGCCTGGCATCCCAAATCATCCACTTTGAATGAACGTTGCTCGGTAGTTATAAAAAACAAAAGAGGTGAGGAAATTATGGTCAAACAAATTGCTGGTGCTTTAGCACGACGTATTTGCAATTATTCGCAAAAAGGAATGCAAGTGGAACAATGCGATGAATTGGGGTTTATTAAATTTGGCTCAAGAGTTGATATAATATTACCCGTCTCCGCAAAAATATTATGCCAACTAAATCAGGTTTCAAGAAACAAGTTAACCAGGATTGCAGAACTGGTATAATCCTGGATTTGGATTTTTTTAACTATTTAACATTCAATTTAACAAGGCGTTAACAACAATCCTTACTTTTTACACTTAGTTTTGAGAATCCTTAATAATTAAATATTTCATTATGAAAAAAGTACTTCTAATTTCTTCATTTGCAGTGTTTCTGTTTGCAGGATCTATTTGCTTTGCGTCCAACACCAAAATCATTGAATCAACACCTGTTGTCCAGGATGATAATACCAAAGCAAAAGAGGGTGAAACTACTGAAAAGAAAAGTGAATGCTCAGATAAAAAAGCTGAATGCAGCAAAGATTGCAAAAAATCTTGTTGCGAGAAAAAAGAAAAATAATCCCAAATTTAGATGTATAGAAAAAAGCTGCTTTGTATAAAGTGGCTTTTTTTATTTTCTCAAAAGGACAATGGAGTTTTCATCTATGAGAAATATGAATCCTCATAATAAATAATCTTACTATTTTTGGCATTCAATTATTCTAATGCCATTTCCACATGATTGATAACAAAGTATTGAAATTAACCGATTCCGCTTACTGGATAGGTGTTTTAGACCAGGATATCGTGACTTTTGATATTGTAATGGAGACCACAAATGGGACTACCTACAATTCCTATTTCATAGATGCGAAAAAGAAAACAGTAATTGATACAGTTAAGGAATCATTTCAAGATGAATTTCTTGATAAGATTAAAACACTTACCGATCCATCAGAAATTGAAGTTATCGTGGTCAATCATACTGAACCGGATCACTCCGGAAATGTAAAAAATCTTTTGAAATTAGCACCTAAAGCAAAAGTTTATGGTTCCAGGCAGGCTATTAATTACCTGAGTGAAATTATCAATGAACCATTTGATGCCGTAATAGTAAAAGACCAGGATACTGTCTCCCTTGGTAACAAAACACTTAGATTTGTCAGTGCTCCTAACCTTCATTGGCCTGACACCATCTATACTTATCTTGAAGAAGAGCAGTTACTTTTTACCTGCGACTCATTTGGTGCCCATTTTTGCAACGAGAAAATGTTTGATGATGAAGTAGGTAATTATGATGAAGCCTATAAATATTACTTTGATGTTATTCTTAAACCTTATAGTAAATTTATGCTTAAGGCAATTGAAAAGATCGAAGCTCTGACAATTGATATGGTTTGTCCCGGGCATGGCCCGATACTCCGTTCAAATTGGAAATCCACGCTTGATAAAACTAAGAATTTTGCACAACAATATCTTAATAATTCCATTTGTGATGGAAATAGTGTATTAATTACCTATGTTTCGGCCTATGGATTTACAAAGAAAATGGCTGAAACTATTGCTGAATCAATCCAGGAAAAAATAGAATGCGAAATTAAACTTGTTGATATTGAAAATATATTGCTTGGTGAACTTGAAGAACTCATTGTACGAAGCAATGCCATTCTTATCGGATCTCCAACCATCAATCAAAATACTGTTCTCCCAATCTATAAATTGTTTTCCGTGATAAATCCTGTAAGAGATAAAGGAAAAAAAGCGGCAGCTTTTGGATCTTTTGGCTGGAGCGGAGAAGCAGTGAGGCTTATAGAAGACTACTTAAAAATGTTAAAACTCGATGTTGTACTCGATGGAGTGTCATCACGCTTCTCTCCAAGTGATGATGAAAAAAAGTCACTTCGCGAATTTGGTCATAATTTTGCTGAAAAGTTGCTTTCAGAATAGACATGAAAAAACCTCCGGCAAACTACCGGAGATTTTCAAAAAATTGTTTTAAGCAGGGAATTATATTATCAAACTATGTTTAATTCTTACTTATTGTCAAGTACTACTAATTTTTGAGTAAATAATACATCCTTATTATCAAATAGCCTGACAATGTAGAGT
>CAYWBC010000134.1:0-9428 GCA_964456285.1 uncultured Bacteroidales bacterium | reverse complement strand
GAATAAAGGGTATGATGAGCTAAAAGATATAAATAGTTTTTTGCGTGACATCGAGATGATTCAAAGAGCAATTAAACGCCAGCAAAGATTAATTGAAAGAACAAACAATTTGATAGATGACATAGAGCGAAATGATCTTTTTTCAGCGAAAGAATACAGAAAAATAACAGACAATTTGCTTGATATAATTGAGGGTTGTGATGAAATATTAAAAATGTTTGATTTAATAATTAAACCAGGTCAAACCAAGATGAATGATGCTGAAAGAATGGCATTATTAATCCAGTTAGACACAAGGATAAATGAAAAGCAATCCGTTGCATTTGCAGTAATAAACAATTACGAGGATATTAAAAATGAAAGGGAAACATTGAACGCATTATCGATAATGGGTGAAACAATAAATAAATAATGAATTTAGAATTAATAGACGGAGTATTTCACGACCTGTTTGACAACGAGCTTTCACTTTTTATATGGGCAGGAAAGTTTCTTGCCATAATTGTGTTCATGTTCACAATTGGGAAAAAGGCATTTAAGAGTTTTAGCAGTCATGGAGTTGTTTTTGGTAAAGACCAGGAAGGATTAACACCCTATGACATTGTAAGAGGTCTTATAATCTTAGCGGTTATATTATCCATTACAGAGATTTTAACTTTAGTAGATAGTATTCTTCTTCTAATAGAAGATGTTGGGCGTTCAACATTTGTAGCAGAGATGAATCCATTAAGTCTTTATGAAGCAGAAATTAAGCCTCCGGATACAGGAAGTGGTTCTTTCGATATTATGATAGAATACTTAAGAAAATTGAATGAGAATTTTAATCCTACAATGTGGGTGCTAAAGGGATTCTATTTATTACTCTGGCTTTTTGATATAGTGCTGTTTACAGTATTTATTGCAAGAAGGTTCTTTTTCATGGGAGTAATAAAGCTCTTTTCACCGATTATTTTAGCCCTTTCAATGCTTCCTGAATACAAAGATTTAA
Source organism: uncultured Bacteroidales bacterium (assembly GCA_964456285.1). GTDB lineage: Bacteria > Bacteroidota > Bacteroidia > Bacteroidales > UBA10428 > UBA10428. The sequence continues at coordinate 8,440 of CAYWBC010000134.1, read as the reverse complement.
GTTACAATCTGGGGAAGGTATACTTAAGAAACTTTCTTGTTATAATCCCTTATTTACTTGTATTTGTTTTTGCTAATCGAATACACGATGCTATGGTAGAAGCAGGTATGAATGCATGGGGTGGTGTAGCTGTAATGGGAGAGAGGGCGATAAGAGTTGTTGGTTTACTTGCAGCTGTTCTAATAAAATTCACTTTGCTTAAAAAAAGCAGTGATATCATGAAACAATTAATACCCTAATCATGGATAAAAAACCAGAAATGGATATATATAAAGCCATACGAAGAAACAATACAATTGTATGGGGATTGGTAGTTGCATTTTTGTTGGGGATGCTCTTTTTTTCGGTTACTATGATGAAAATGTATAAGTACCAAATGAATCATATGCTAACTCTAGATAAAAAAGGAGAAGTACTACCTCTTACCTGGATACCAAGGCATGAAAATCTTGTAATCGAAATGAAACATCATTTAGAAATGTTTCATAAATACTTTTATGAATATGATCGATACAATTGGAAAGAACAAATCGATAAATCTCTTTGGCTTGCTGATCAGAGTGCAGAACAATTATTTTTAAAAAGGGAAAATGAAGGATGGTTCACAGAAGTGAACAACCTTGGCACATCTCAAAGAATAATTCTTGATACAGATAGCATTCAAGTATATGGTGTCAAAGAACCATTTGAATTTGAAGTGCCGGCGATTCTTATAATTGAAAACTCAACACAAAGAAACATCTATCAATTTCGCTCCAGAGGCTATTTAATAACAGTAAACAGAAATTATCCTCTTAATCCTCACGGATTGCTTATTACACAGTATAAAGAGACAAATAAAAAATTAATAGGTCAAGAATAATGGATAAGGATAAGGCTATATTTTTTGGAATAATTGGCAGTGTAGTGATACTTCTTATCATCTACATTTCATTTTCTTTTGGTGGCAAAAAAGACAATGAAAAAGAGGATGTATTCCTTGCCCCGGATATAGAGACTAAAAAGCACCAATACGAATCAAGAATCGATGCTATAACCAAAGGAAGGTATGAATCTGATGAAAAAGAAAATCAGCTGAGATACAATTTTATTGATGACAAGGAAAATAAACAAGAAGAGGAAACGGGGAAAAAAGCAGAAGTAAAAAGAAAGAGAGTTGCCGTGCAAAAGAAATCAATTAATCAATCTACAAATAAATCCTCAGACCAAAAAGAAGAAAACTTTCAAATAGTTCAAAAGCAGGAAAATGAAAGTAGCGTTGATGTAAGATATTCATTTTCATCAAGCAGCCAGGAAAAAAATAGTAGTGGTAACGGTTCAACTATGAGTAGAAAAGATAATGTTTGGGCTCAGTTGGATGATAAAACAATAATTAAACAGAATTCTCACCAGGTGTTTCTTTTGGAAAAAGGTACAGCCATAAATGGAAGACATTTTCCAGGTAATTCAAAGCTTTATACTAAATCCATAATTAAAAAGGATTACGTGGACATAATAGTTAACCGAATTAAGGATATTAACACGGGTGACGAATATAGCATTGAAATGTTTGCTGTAAATGAAGACAGAAGCCGCGGAATAAAATACAAAGGAAAGGTAAATAAGGAAACGGATAAGGCTTCTAAGAGTGTTGTTGGAGAGGCTATGCAATCTGTTTATAGAAGATATGATGTAGATGAAGTTGCAGAGGCTGCTGGAGATGGCTTGGAAGAAATTGCCGGAAGGGAAAATATAGAAATTTCATTAGGCAAAGGATATAGATTAATATTTGTTCAAAATACTCAATAATGAAAAAAACGATTTTAGTATTCATTTGCCTTGCAATTGTGGCTTCAACTTATGCTCAATCCTTAGGCATCATCAAGGTCAATGAAAATTACAGTGCAACCTGTGAATTTGAAGCAGATGTCAATAATATTTATATAAGCAACAATGAATTAATTGAAACGATAACAAATAGCCAGGGAAGTGATCAGAGGATAGTAAGGCTATATGATTATATCGTTGATGGGAAAACAGTAATTTTTAGCACATACAAAGAACTTCAGGCTAAATCTGTTACCATTAAGTTAAGTGATGGAAGTACCTGGTATGGCATTATTGAATATGACAAAGAAAACAAACAAATATATTATCCATTTTACAATCAAAAAAAGAATTCAAAAAGAAACACGGAAATTGAAGATAGCCTAACGGTTATTAAGAAAAGGTTAAGCTATTGCCTTTCAAAAAAGACAAATTTTCAATCGTTTGGAATGAATAAAAACCGCATTTACTGGGAGATCTCAAATATGATGACAGATGAAAATTTTACCTACATAAAAATTGTTGTAAATAACCGTTCCGGACATGAATATAAAATCACCAATGGAAGGGCGCTTTTTAAATACGAGGAAGGGAAAAGTAGGAATTTAAAAAAGAAAGAAGCCAAGGTTGAAGTTGATGGGATAGTATCATACTGGGAAGGAAAATCGAGTATTAATGCATATTCTTCAGAAATCCTCGGATATGTAATTCAGAGCTATCCGCTAAACAACAATGGAAGTTTAATAATTGAATTTATGGAATATGAAGGAAAGAGAAACTATGAAATAAACATTCCTTTTAAATACATACAAAAACTGGAGGTTTTTAATGATTAAATATTTTTTCATATCAGTTTTTGTTTTAATTACAATAAGTGTTAATGCTCAAAAAGTAAATTTTAACCGAAGCATCGGTACCAGAGGCATTGGATTGAGTGTAATGTTTCTTAATAAAGCATATGGATTAGAGGCTTTCTATAAAAAAAAGATAGCTTATCAATTCAATTATATGATTGCTGTAAATTATTTTCAGGGGAAAGCTGAGTACAGCAATTTTGAATCCTACAATATTGAAAATAAATACGATTATGAGTTTATCAATCTTTCAGGTAAACTTATTGTAAGTGCAGGGGCTAAGATAAACTTAGGCGTAGAAAATATAGTTTCAACAATCGAAAATCAGAATAAGAATTTCTTTACCATCGGTGGGGGTGTTCTTATAATAACTGATTTTTATATTACAAGAAGATTTGCCCTTCACGTGGAAGGATCAATAAATACAAATTTCAAAAGTGAGATTTACAAAAACTATTATAGAATAAATACAGGATTCAAATTCCTAATGTTATAAACCCTAAATGTTATGAGAAAATTTTACGTAATTGTTTTTATTTCAATATTGTCTTTAGCTGGTGCAAAGGCAGATGAACATCTATGTAACGGAGAAACAATGAGTATAGAATATGATTATAAAGATACTTATTGTTTTTGGATCGATGATTATTATACAGGTGATCTTATTGAACCTTCGAAAGTAGACATTATTCTTTCTGAGAATAAAAAAAAGATAGTAATTACAAATAACGGAACAAAGGGAACTTTAAGAGTGCATCTGAGAAATTCGTGTGAAGGGGAGCATTGGTACAAATGGATAACACTTTATGAAAAAGATGAAAATTTAATTGTTGCTCTTCCATCAGGCTATACCCAGGGTGAAGAACTAGTGTATGCCGGAGGTGAAAAGATTACCTTTCAGGTAAGACCAGAAAATGACCAAGATATGATTTTTGAATATTCCGAAGGTTATATTGGATCATATACAAGAGGGTGCGCATATTATTCAGCAAGTAGTTGTAGTTATTCAGATGCAGATTATAACATAGATATTACAATGATTGGTTTTACTGATCAGGGAAACAGTGTAAATCTAAAATTTAAACCTGTAAATATTCCTTGCCAGGATCCTCTTATTATTCCAATATATACAATAAAGCACCCGCAGACTCCAAGCGGTCCCTCTGAAGTAAATGCTGAAACCCAAGAATACACATATACTATTCCAAATTATGATTCAAAAGCCACAGATTATGTATGGAAAATAGAACCTTCAACGGCAGGTAAAATTGTTTCAGAAGCTGATAATTGGGCTAAGATAGAATGGTATGCTAAATATAAACAAACTGCATACCTTAAAGTGGCTTCCAAAAGCGAAACAGGAACAGGAATCTATTCACAAGCAAAGGAAGTTCATATTATGGGGAAACCAAATGACATTAATATTTATGGCCCAAAAGAAGTTTGCTATAGTATTGGCACAAATACATTTGTATATACATGTACTAATGCATATAAAATACAGTGGTCAATATCCGGAACGGGAGCAACAATTAAAGAAGATCCTAATTCTGAATGGAGAGCAATCGTAACAATCAATTCAAGCACAAATAATTTTACTGTAAAAGCGCAACCAACTCAGGAAGGAAACCCAGGATCAATAACAGAATATTATGTTAGCGTTAAAGAATCTGGTATTGATATTGATTTTTCAAATGCAAATACCTGCAGCGGTCAAGGTTTAATTTCTGTAACAGGAATATTCCCAAGTGGAGGACAAGCATGGGTGCAAAATTACAAGCGTGAAACTAAGAAAATAGCTGTTAAAAATCTTCAGATAAAAAATGATGCTGAAGCTCTTAGATGTTATTATGATGAAGTTAATGCAGTAGGAAAATATTCGACTACAACATGGGATAATTATCTAAAATTCGATTTAAGTGATTGGCCCCTTGATGCTCCTTTAAGAAAAGCATATTTGGTTTTGAGAATAAATAGTTCTGGTGGTTATAATGGAGAAAAGATCGTTTTTGGAATTCAGGGAAATACTATAAATCTTGGTTATGTTGCAAGTGAATGGATTGACGGAAAAAGTAGTGGATATAACGTTGCAGATTACAATGAAAGTACAGACCCAAATGTACTTAAAATAAATATTACTCACTTAATGGATAAGCTAAGACAAAATCCTGTATCCGGTATATATTTAAGTTATCGTGAGTCTGATAAAACATTTCTTATACATAATTTACATTCTTATAATGCAGATTATAAGCCATTCATTGAAATGGAGTATTATTTAAACTCAAATAAAATAAATACTAATGCTTCTATTGGTACATCTTATTCTGTTCTATATGAAATAACTAGTGGTGGTTGTAAGGCAGCTGAAACTCAGTCTATAGTAATAAAACAAAAACCAACGGTAAATTTCATTGCTCCTTCTTATTGCTTAGAAGAGCTTCCAGGGACCTTAACAGGAGGAAGTGCAGATATGGCAGGTAGTGGAATATATCTTGGAGATAATGTTATAGATAACGAAGCTTTTCATGCAAATGATCCTGGAAACTATGATGTGATATATAAGTTTACTGCCAACAATGGCTGTACAAGTCAAAATAATAAAGATGTTATTGTTTTTAATCCTCCGGCATTTGGAATTATTTCTGTAGATGCAATATGTGGAGGAAATCAAATTTCAGCATCTGTCCCAAATCCATCAAATTATACAAGTATTAATTGGACCCTTGATGGTAAAAATATTTCTGCTGGTTCAATTAGTTTTACTCCGGATAAATCATTTTCAGGATACAAACATATTGAAGTAGATGTTACTGATATGAACGGATGTTCTAATACAATTGAAAAGGATATTGAAATTTTTGAAACACCAACTCTTTCATTAAATGATATTAGCAAGTGTCAAAATACGACAATAAAATATTACCCCGATGTTGTAGGCATTTCTGATGGATCAAATTTAAGCTATCAATGGACAACAGGAGCAACGACTGATCATATTAATGTTTTTGTACAAAGCACACAACAAATAGGGCTTACTGTTAGCAGTCAGAGTGGCTGTTCAACAAGCGATAATATGACAATTATAATGCTTAATTCTCCGAGCGTAAGCGTAAATGATGATGAAATTTGTTTTGGAGAACAAACAAAATTAACAGCAACTCCTTATATCCCTTCTTGGTTTTATCAATGGAGCAATGGCCAAAGGGGTAATGAAGTTACTTTCAATCCTACTAAAGTTGGCATTAATGAATACACTATTTGGGTAACAGATGACAATGGTTGTATGAATTTTGCAACATCTGAGGTCCTTGTTAATGACTTGCCCTTATTTTCATTAGCAAATAAAGATGCTTGTTATGGCGTTGAAACTACAATTTCAGCAGCTCCAGGTTTTAGAAACTATATATGGAATACAGGAGTATCCGGAACTTCAATGATCAGCATTACTCCATCAAGCACTCAAATGATAAGTTGTGAGGTTGAAGATTATAATGGATGCAAAAATTCTTCTAATATGACGCTTACCGTTCATACGCCAGTGCCGCTTAATTTAGAAAACGTTAATGCTTGTATGAATGATAAGGTTACTCTTGAAGGTCCATTAGGATTTGATTATTATCGTTGGAGTAATGGAGTAGAATTTAGAACAACAGATGTTATTGCAGATCAAAATCGCAATTATACTCTTGATGTATTAGATTTCCATGGTTGTGAAAATTCTGCAACGATGACTCTTTTTACAAATCCATATCCTATTGTTGATATAAGTGATCAGGGAGTAAATGAAGGTGAAGAGAAAACAATTTATGCACCATCAGGTTATAGCAAGTATTTATGGAGTACAGGACACATTGATGATCACATTGTGGTTTCTCCAGAGGAAGATACCGAATATTGGGTGAGAATATCAACTGAAGTAGGTTGCGCCTGTGCTGATACATTCATGGTAAAAATATTTGATATACCAGAAATTATAATTGAGGATAAAAATATTTGTCTTGGAGAGACTGTTGAAATAGCAGCTCCTGAAGGATTTGTAACGTATAATTGGACAACCTCTGAAGAAACATATGAAGGCAGGGTAATAAGTGTTTCACCTGAAATAACCACTGTCTATAACCTTGAAGTTACAACTGCAACAGGTGGAGTTGGAGGAACAAGTGTCGTAGTAAATGTATTTGCAATTCCCGCAATCAATGCTGAAGATGATCTTATTTGCTTTGGAGAATCTAAAACAATTACAACACTGGATGGATATTATTCTTATTTGTGGTCTACCGGCTCAACAATAAATACTATTACTGTATCCCCAATTCAAACTACAACCTACGGATTAACGGTAACAACTGACATTGGCTGTACAAATGAGGCTGGAATTAAAATAACCGTTGATAATCCAACGACAGATTTTACAGCAAGTCAAACTAATATCAGACCAGCTGATCCGGTACAATTTGTTATAAATTCAATTGATCCAACTTACTCCTATAAATGGATATTTGGAGACAATACCAATGGAACGGGAAGTGATATAATTCATTACTACTATGATCCGGGGGTTTTTGATGTTTCATTAGAAGTTGAGAGTGCTAATAAATGTAGTGCTGTTACTTTAAAAGAGGATTACATAAATGTAGATGAAAATAATGATCCCGGATTACCAGTTAAAGAGGTTGAATTTTCTAAGCTTGGTGTTAAACTCTATCCAAATCCAACAAGTGATATTTTATACATAGATGCTTCAAAATACCTAATTCAGGACAAAAACGATATTCAAATATCCTTATACAATTCAAGTGGGAGCTTAATATTAAAAAGTAATATTAAACCTGGTACATTGAATGAATTAAGCCTTGGTCAAATAAAGCCAGGAGTATACATAATAAACATTGAAGTAAACGGTATTATAGCATCTGAAAAAATAATTAAAGTTGAATAAAAACATCGCCATAATAATAGCAGGGGTTTATGCCCTGCTATTATCTTGTGATAGTCCAAAAGATTATTACTTATCCAATAATCTAAACCCTGTTGTTAAATTGAAATCAAATACAGGATATTTTACTGAAGTAAGTGATATGTATAAGCTATCTACCGGAGAAGATTATCAGTGTATTTTTAAATACATAGATGATCAGAATTTTGAATCTTTAGAAGTAGATTTTATAAGCGGTAATGGATCATGGAAAAGCGAGGATTCAATCTTTTTTTATCTACCTGATACAACAGGACAGCACAATTTAGTTTTGCGATTTACAGATCCTTATTCAAAAGAGGCAACATGTAAGCTAAGCTTAAATGTTTTTTGGAATTTGAAACCAGTAGCCCTTTTTGAATACTCCATTTCGAATAATATATTGAGCATCGATGCCACACAAAGCTATGATCAGGATCAAGAATATGGTGGTTCAATTTCTGAATACATATATGTACTTGATGGAAATGAATACCGTTTGAAAAATAGCACTTTTACTCAAAGTATAGAGCCTTCAGTGATTCATATAATAAAACTACAGGTTATAGATAATGATGGCGCTAAGAGTAGTATTATAAGTGATATTATTCCAATGAATAATTGAATTAAAAAGAAGTTAAATTAAGACTCGCCCATCACACTAACCAAATATATAAAAAAGTTTATATACAAACCGATAATCAAGCACTTACATCAAAATATTGATGCTGCTATAATAATGATAAAGACAATTGTTTATATTCGTTAGTTGGAGGCAATGGCAGACTGCGTATAATAGAATCAGGATCTGTAGTTCTGAACC
>CAYWBC010000133.1:0-9432 GCA_964456285.1 uncultured Bacteroidales bacterium | reverse complement strand
ATTGTAATTTGGGAAGATTCGAAACCTCGTGATATACGTCCGGAAAATATTTATGATGTAAATATGCACAAACCTGTATTGGCACAGCATGCTGCATTTATTACACGTGAAACAGGAGGTGATGCCGAGTGGCTACGCGAAAAGTTTTTTCATCTGCAGGCTTTTGTCAATAATTATAAAGATCATCACAGACATGAAGCCACCGGTTTGTACTATTGGCAAAACGATGTAGCAATTGGAGTAGACAATGATCCGGCTACCTTTTACCGTCCTGATAAGAGTTCAGCTTCTATTTATCTCAACTGTTTTATGTACAAAGAACTATTAGCGATGGTTTACTTAGCAAACCAACTGAACCTTTCAGAAATAGGAAAGGAGTATGCCTCTGATGCCGAAGATTTAAAAAAAGCTATACAAGAATATTGTTGGGATGAACGCGATGGATTTTTCTATAGTGTTGACTTAAATCTTAAATCGCTTGAAGTTAGAGAAGATAATACCCTTGGACGTAAGTTTTTGATACATAGCGGCTACCCGCGAGACTATTACTGTCTTATCCAACGAATTGAAGTATGGTCGGGCTTCCTGGCTTTATGGGCAGGCATTGCAACGCCGGAACAAGCTGAACGAATTGTTAAGGAACACTTTAGCGATCCAAGAACATTTAATTCTCCATCGGGTGTTCGTACATTATCAAAAATGGAAAAAATGTATAGCGTGCGAGCAAGTGCTAATCCTTCAAATTGGAGAGGGCCAATCTGGGGAATAAGCAATTACATGGTTTTTAGCGGACTGGTTAATTACGAATATACTGATGAAGCCAAAGAATTGGCCTCGAAAACTATTATGCTTTTTGGAAAAGACTTTGAAAAGAATGATGCCCTTCACGAATATTATGAACCTGAAACCGGCGAACCCATTTTAAACAAAGGTTTTCAAAACTGGAATTACCTGGTGTTAAACATGATTGCATGGTTTGAGGGAGAAAAAGTAATTAAGGAATTTTAGTTACTTCAAAGGCGTTTTCCAGCACAAGATCATCCTTTTACTAATAAAAAAATATGAAACAATGAAAATTGAACACTTTGCACTTAATGTAAAAGACCCTGTAGCAATGGCTCGATGGTATGTCCAAAACCTTGACCTTGAAGTAGTAAGAAAAATGGATGAAGCACCACATACTCATTTTATAGGTGATAAAAGCGGGACCATCATGCTGGAGATATATAATAATCCTGCTGATCAGGTACCTAATTATGCGAATATGGACCCCCTCTTAGTTCATCTCGCTTTTTTGAGCAATAACCCGGATAGCGATAAAGACATGCTGATAGAAGCCGGTGCATCCTATGTTGAGCAAGTAAATCTGCCAGATGGTTCAAATCTTATAATGATGCGCGATCCATGGGGATTGGCCATCCAGCTTTGCAAAAGAGGAATACCGATGATCTGAGAATCTAAATTTCATAATAATTCCCCAAGTGATACAATTGTATGCTGTTATTTAAGTCTTTTGGTTGTTGTAGTGCAAATCCATCATAACTATAAATATTTGAAAATATAGACAATTAACACAAAGTATTAGAAAAAAAGCGAATTTATTAATTATGGTAGGTACATTGCTCCAGGCTCAATTTAAAGATGAACACTGGTGCAGTTAACTAGCTTTGTAAACGGATTTTCCTGTCATTGTATATTTTTTCCATACTATACAAAAGGGTACCTTGGTTATTTTGAAAACATTATAGTTGCAAGCATTTGCTTTGAGACTATTATTTTGTTTTCTGAGCAATGATTAATTCAATTTCGTGCTCTTCAAACACTTGTTTATGCTTACTATTAATGCCTTCGTCTGTAATGATATAATCAATAAGAGATAATGCACCCAAACTTGCCAGTGCACTTTTCCCAATTTTTGTTGAATCGGCTACCAGGTAAATGATATCGGCAGCACCAATCATGGCTTTCTTAACAACAATATCACTGATGCTCGGATAAGTTAAGCCTGCCTTTAGAGAAATACCGGCAGTAGCTAAAAATAATTTTTGTACGTTCAGACCGTTAAAAAAATCTGCTGCTTTCTGTCCGGTCAAAGAAAGGGTTGGCGGCTTAAATTCACCACCCGTGACAATTACTTCAATACCTGATTCTGCTCCTAAAATGAGCGCAATATTCAAGGCATTGGTAATAACCGTAATATTATTCCTACCCCTTAACCTTTTTGCTATTTCTGTGGTTGTTGTGCCAGAGTCAAGTATAATAGTATCTCCGCTTTCGATAAATTCTAAGCTTTTTTCTGCAATGAGTTGCTTCTTGTCCATATTCTGCTGATGAACGAGAGAAAAATTACGCACTTTATCTTCAACATCTTTAAGGAAGGCGCCCCCATGTTCCCTCACAATCAAGTCGTCTTTCTCTAATTTTTCAAGATCCTGTCTGATGGTTACTTCAGTTACTTTAAATAATTTGGCCAGGTTAGTAACCTTTGCTGAACCATCCTCCCTTAGAAGGTCCATGATTTTTTCCCGGCGTTGATTTGCCATCAAATTTTCCATTTTCATGTCAATTTATTTAATTTTTCGTTGAATACAGGGATAATCATTTAGAGTTTTGGTATCCTTGTCATAGTTGGATTTATCAAATTTACGAATTGAAAAAACTATAGCATCCTGCAAAGTAGAATGTAAATAGTAAAAGCAGGATAAAAATACATCCAAATTATTCGAAAGCAAAATAAGGCGGTTAAATTAGTAATACTAATCAATCGAAACAATAAATTTTATTGTTTTATTTTTTTAGTAATGTCCTTAAGTATCAACTTTTAAAAAGGAGCAAATAGCAGATGCGAGTGTGGGATAACAGAATTAGAATCTCCATGAGTTAATTCCTTTATATTAAAAGTTCTAAATAAATTTAGGACTAATAACAGAGGATTATTCTTATTTCGTTTAATCGAAGGAAAGTGTAGGAAAAGGCAATTCATACTTGCAGGACCAGATCCTCTGTCTTAGATATAAATAAAAGTATAAGGCTGATAATCAAATTTAAGTTTTGCAAAAAATTTGCAGATTATTTTTTATTTTTACTATTGCTTTCGTAAAAGTTTCGATTAATTTTGAAAACTCTAATAATTACTTAATATAATATTGTCTAAACTTAAGTTCACTCCTTAATTGCACGTTTTCTTAAAAGATGGTTCGGATTAGCAGTAGAATGAATTGGAATAAGGGAATAATAGTCGATTAAAAGGCATTTACTCAAGTATTAAATGGATTGATATAATTAGAATGAAGAATACTATAGAACTGGAAAGAAAAGCCATTGAAGTAAGAAGGCGTATAATGCGTTTAATCTACGAAGCAAAAACCGGTCATACAGGTGGATCATTATCCTCAGTTGATATTCTGGTAGCTTTGTATTTTGACGTGATGAAGGTGGATACAGAAGATGATACCTGGAAAGATAGGGATAGGTTCATTCTAAGCAAGGGGCATAGTGTAGAATGTTATCATTGTGTACTTAAGGAGGCTGGGTTTATTACGGAAGATATTCTGGCATCTTATGGTAAATTTAATTCAATGCTTGCTGGTCATCCTACAATTAAAGTGCCTGGAATTGAAGTTAATTCGGGCTCATTAGGGCATGGTCTTTCGATTGGTGTGGGTATGGCACTGACTGCATTAAGGGATCAGAGTGATTATAAAGTATATGTACTGATGGGTGATGGTGAGCAAGGTGAGGGATCTATAATGGAAGCAGCAAATGCTGCAAGTCATTATAATCTTGATAACCTGATTGCAATAATCGATCGAAACCGATTACAGATTAGTGGGAATACTGAAGATGTGATGGCTCTTGGCTGTCTGGAATCACGTTGGAAAGTCTATGGATGGTGTGTGAAACAATTAGACGGTAACAATATTGGAGAATTAATAGATACGTTTCAGAAGGCTCCATTTGAAAAGGGGAGACCAAATATGATAATTGCCAATACTACTAAAGGCAAAGGAATTTCTTTTATTGAGAACAAGACTGAGTGGCATCATAAGGTCCCTAGTGAGGAACAATATTTACAATCCATAAGAGAATTGGACAAGCAATTGGAGGAATTATACTAATGGAAAATACAATACCCTGCCGGAAGGCATTCACTGATAAGTTATTAGAACTTGCGAAAAATGATAAAAGTATTATTGCACTGGCTTCCGATTCAAGAGGTTCAGTTACACTGGATGAGTTTTCTAAAACCTTACCCGCTCAATTTGTTGAGATAGGTATAGCAGAGCAAAATGCTGTTGGTGTAGCCGCAGGAATGGCATTAAGTGGGAAAAAAGCATTTGTTTGTGGTCCTGCTTGTTTCTATTCATCCCGCTGTTTCGAACAGGTAAAGGTTGATGTTGCATATACCAAAACAAATGTAAAAGTTATTGGAGTAAGTGGCGGTGTAAGCTATGGTGCTCTCGGAAGTACACATCACAGCCTGCATGATATAGCAGCTCTGCGTTCCCTGCCCGATTTAACCATAATTCTTCCCTGTGATATCTTTCAAACCACAAGAATGACCGAAGAGCTTGCTTCATTTTCAGGACCAACATACGTTCGGATGGGCCGGGGGGTTGTACCAAGTATTTATGAATCAGAAAATGCACCCTTTGAAATAGGCAAAGCCAATACCATTCTTAATGGTGAAGATATTACCTTGATCGCTTGTGGTGAGACTGTTTACCATGCATATAGCGCTGGACTTATTCTGCAAAAGCAGGGTATTTCAGTCAGGGTAATAGATATGCACACCTTAAAACCCCTCGACAATGAGGTAATAATTAACGCTATTGATGAAACAAAAGCAATTGTGACTATAGAAGAGCATAGCATTTATGGTGGATTAGGAGCCGCAGTTGCCGAAATAGTCGTACAACATAGACCATTGCCTATGAAGATTATTGGCTTCCCTGATGAAAATGCTGTGCATGGGAGTTCAAAAGAACTCTTCAGACATTATGGAATTACTGCGGAAAATATTGCTGTGAAGGCACAGGATCTGCTTAATAAAGTATAATGGGAATACCAGAGAAGAAGTATATTCTCAGCATTGATCAAAGTACCTCAGGGACAAAAGCGGTTTTATTTGATGATAAGGCAGCTTTTGTTTTTCGAGCAAATGCTGAGCATAAACAATATTATCCTAAGCCCGGTTGGGTGGAACATGATCCGGAAGAAATATACCAGAACACACTTAAAGTTATTCGGGAAGTTATTTATGAATCTGCTGTCTCAAAGAAAAGCATTAAATGCATTTCAATCACCAATCAACGGGAAACTGTTCTGGTATGGGATAAAAAATCAGGTATCCCGGTTTATAATGCTGTTGTGTGGCAATGCATGCGGGGAGAAGATAAGTGTAATGAACTTAAGGCTGGGGGACTTGAAAAACTAGTACGTAAGAGAACGGGTTTGCTTATTGATCCTTACTTCTCAGCAAGCGGACTTTCCTGGATCATTAATCACAATTCTGAAATAAGAGAACAGGCTGAAAAAGGTAAGTTAGCTGCAGGGACAATTGATTCCTGGCTAATCTGGAAGTTAACTCAAGGGGGATCACATTGTACCGATTATTCGAATGCTTGTCGCACACTTCTGTTTAATATTCATGCTCTTAAGTGGGATCAGGAAATTTGTGCTTTATTTGATATACCCATTCAGGTGTTACCTGAACCCAAAGCAGCAGATGAGATATTTGGCAACACTACAGCTGATGGAACTTTCAATGCAGAAATACCTATATCGGGTGTTTTGGGTGATTCTCATGGTGCATTATTCGGGCAATGTTGCTTTAGTCAAGGTCTTTCAAAAGTCACTTATGGAACAGGATCATCTGTAATGATGAATATTGGCAAGAAACCAATAGATGCACCTGAGGGGCTTGTTACATCAATTGGTTATTGCCTAAGGAATCAGATATCTTATGTTTTCGAAGGCAATATTCACAGTACAGGAGCAACCATAAAATGGCTTACAGATTCATTACAACTTCTTACGAACTCCGCAGAATCGGAAACCCTTTCTAAATCGATTGAATCGAGTGGGGGAGTATATTTTGTTCCGGCATTTGCCGGCCTTGGGGCACCTTATTGGAATAATCAGGTCAAAGCAAATATCTCTGGAATTACGGGAGGGACTACAAAAGCCCATATTGTCAGGGCGGGTCTGGAGTCTGTCGCCTATCAGGTGAAGGACCTTCTGGACATTATGGCATCAAGGGCCGGGATACCTATAAAGGAAATCAGGGTAGATGGAGGTCCTACAAACAATACATTCTTGATGCAATTCCAGTCTGATATGCTCAATGCCCCTATTCAGATAAGTAATGTCGAGGAAGCTTCCGCTTTAGGAGCTGCTCTTGCCGGAGGTTTGGGGACAGGTGTTTGGGCTTCATTGGATGAGATCGAAGATCTTTACCATACAAAAGGAAGCTTTTCCCCAAGCATGGATGTAGAACATAGAGAAAAACTGTATAAGGGATGGAAGGATGCGGTGAACCATTTGATAAGAGAATAAAACGAGAAAAAACAGATAATTATGGCATATAAGAAAAAACTCACTTTTGGAGTAATTGTAGGAACACGTAATATCTTCAACTTTGAATTAGCAAAAAAAGGTCGTATTCAAATACTGGAAGAACTAAAAAAACTGGATTACGACACCATTATTTTACCTGCAAATGAAACTCCTGCGGGCGCTATCGAAACAATTCAGGATGCAAGAAAATGTGCCGGGCTGTTCAGTAAGAATCGCGATCGTATCGATGGGATTATCATTGTGCTCCCAAACTTTGGCGATGAATTGGGCATTGTGAATACCCTGAAATATGCTGAACTAAAGGTTCCGGTGCTTATACAGGCCGTTGATGACGAAAATGACAAGGTTGATGTTAAAAGTCGACGCGATGCTTTTTGCGGTAAATTGTCGGTTTGCAACAATTTTTATCAATATGGTATTCCTTTTACTGACACTACCTTCCATACATGTAAAATTGACAGCGATGTTTTCCGAAAAGACATTGAAAAGTTTGCAGCAGTTTGTCGCGTAATTGGAGGACTGAAACATGCTCGCATTGGTGCTATTGGTGCACGTCCAGCTGCATTTCAGACAATGCGTTCAAGTGAAAAGTTATTGCAGACTTCAGGTATAACTGTAGTTCCGGTTGATTTATCCGAGATACTTGGTGAAGCACAACGAATCGATGCTCAGGCTAAGAAATTAAAAACAAAGGTTTCTGAGATTAAAGAATATGGAAAGATACCTTCTTCAATCCATGAGTTGAAAATAGCCACCCAGGCAAAATTCGGCCTGGCACTGGAGAAATGGATTGCAGAAAACGATATAGATGCGGCGGGAGTTCAGTGCTGGGAATCCATCCAGAATAATTATGGCTGTGCGACCTGTGTTTCTATGAGCATGCTGGGTGAAAAAATGGTTCCCTGTGCCTGTGAAGTGGATATTGCAGGAGTGATCTCAATGTATATGCTGGCTCTCGCGGCTGGCAGGCCACCTGCAATACTCGATTGGAATAACAATTTTGGTGAGGACAGGAACATGTGCGTCTGTACTCATTGTAGTAATTATCCGAAGAGTTTTTTTGAGAGCGAAATAGAAATATCAAATCTCGATGTTTTAGGAACGGTGCTTGGTCAGGAAAACTGTTTTGGTGCGGTTAAAGGTAAAGTTAATGACGGCCCCATCACGTATTTTCGCATTTCAACTGATGATCCAAGAGGATTAATAAAATCTTACCTGGGAGAGGGTGAAATTACTAACGATGCTTACGGAATGGATGGAGGAATTGCTGTAACGCGAATTCCTGAGTTGCAAAAACTCATGAAATATTTATGTAAAAATGGTTTTGAACATCATGTTGCCATGGTACGGGGTGATGTGAGCGGAATTATTCAGGAGGCCATCGAGACTTACCTGGGGTGGGATATATATCTGCATGCATAATGTTGCAGGCGACAGCGATGAATAAAGCCAGGAAAAGTTCAATTACTTAACATACTTGCGTGCACTTACACCATATTTTTCTTTAAAACATTTTCTGAAATACGAGATATCGTTAAAACCAACTTCAAAGGCAACTTCAGAAATATTAAGCTTTTGCTGTGAAATGAGCTGAGCAGCTCTTTTTAGCCTGATATCCTTAACAAATTCTTTAACGGCCATATCAGTAAGTGCACTGGTTTTACGATAAAGTTGTGTGCGGCTTATGCCAACATGCTTGGCAATGAAATCAACATCCAGGTTGGATTGATCCATATTTTTCTCGATTACCTGAATTACTTTTCGCAAGAATTTCTCATCAGGAGAAGCGATTACAACATCTTTCGGTTTTAGCAGCATTTCTTTACTATATCGCTCACGTAAGGACTTACGGATGTATAAAATATTGTCGGCTTTAGCTTTAAGAACAGCCATATCAAATGGCTTATCAATATAATCATCTGCACCGGCTGAAATTGCAGCCAGACGTTTCTCTTTTGAGGTTAATGCAGTGAGCATAAGTACCGGAATATGCGAAGTACGTTCATCATTTTTGATTTTACGACAAAGTTCAACACCATCTAAAACAGGCATCATAATATCTGAGATGATAAGATCTGGTACAACCTTAAGTGCTTTGCTCCAGCCTTCTTTCCCATCTTCAGCCGATACCACGCGATATTCTGGTTCAAAATGAATCTGAATGAACTCCCTGATGTCAGGATTATCATCTACTATTAGAATGATTGGAATTCCCTTCTGATTTTCATTATCGCTCAGAATTCCTAAATGTTCTTCCCCGGAAGATTGCTTTTTCGTTTTATTTGTATGTTCCGCGTCCCCTTGAATAGAATCGGTAACACTTTCCTGAACAATATATGGAAGTAGTAATGTGAATTTTGTTCCTTTTCCTTCTAAGCTTTTAACTTTTATATGGCCTTTATGCAGTGTCACTAATTCTTTGGTAAGAGATAAGCCAATACCCGCTCCAGATGTTGATTTTCGATTCGCTGTTTCAATCTGTTTGAAGCGATCAAAAATTTCATGCACCTGGGAAGAAGGTATTCCAATGCCTGTATCACGAATAACAATTTTTACATACTGATGGATACTACCCGCTTCAATATCAAGAGGGGGGATGTAATTATTAGTGTTCTCCAGTTCATCAATGAAAGCAGGCGACACGGCAATATTTATTTTTCCACCTGAATTAGTAAACTTAATGGCGTTCGAAAGAAGGTTATTGAGGATTTTCTCCACCTTATCTGAATCGAATGCAAAGAAGATGGATTTGTCGGAGATATTGTAATCGAGTTCTATTCCTCTATCATTTGCTAATTGCTTAAACGGAGTTATCAGTTCTTTAAGAAAAAGGCTCAGATTCCCTTGTTTTAA
>CAYWBC010000132.1:0-9482 GCA_964456285.1 uncultured Bacteroidales bacterium | reverse complement strand
TTTTAGTGACATTGATAAATTGATTAAGTCTGAAATTGGTAAAAAATATGACAATATTGTATTTCTTGTATCTAACACAAACCTGAAAGGTATATTTGATGGCCCAGGATTAATCGAGTCTTCTTGGGTGTCAAGTGGTGGTGGAAAAAAAGGAGAGAAACGTATTAAGATCGGAATCTTTCTTGAAGTTTTATATTTTATTCCTTCAAATCATCACTTTGATTTTTATAATGAACTGTATGTTCAATGCCAGGAAAGAAATTGGTTAAGGAATTGGAAATATCAATTTGCCGATATTAACGTAAATGGTGAATGGATTATGCAAGTATATCGTATTTCACAATTTTATGGAAATAACTACTCATTCAATGGAAGCGCTTCTTATTTGAAATCATGCATAAATCCAGAGACTGGACAACCAGCTGTATATCGCTCATACTTCGGTGTAAATCCTAGTAATCCAAATATAGATGATAGATTTTACCCACCCAGATGGAATATGTATCACTGGTCAGCAACTAGGCCTGGAGGTTGCTGTGGTTTAACTGCTACACTAGATTATTAATATGAAAAAAAACCTCAAATATTTAGCGCTCTCCATTTGGAAGAGCGCTATAATTTTTACTAAATTAATTTTTATTTTATCCTTCCTATTTTTCTTTGAAAAATGTACAAAGGAAATAGAGATGGAACTTAATAATGAAAAGACACTGGTGCTAAATTGCCTTTTCAGCCCGGATAATCCTTTTACTTTCTATATATCAACAACCAGCTCACCTATCGAAAACTATGATAATTCTACAACTGATTTTTTTCGTATCATCCTATCAAATACAGATGACATCCTGATTGATAGTACTTTTCAGGGAAATCAGCTTGATCTTGATCTAATACCATCCCATACAAGCTATTTTATTGAAGTCCAATCAGATGAATTCCCTGCAATTCAAGCTGTTGATTCATTACCTAAATTGGTGGAAATTTCAGATGCGTTTTTAATCTATCCTGCCGGTGTTGATGCCTACGGGGAGCTTCTTGCAGAAGCCAATATTAGCTTTAGAGATCCTCAAAATACACCCAATTATTATGAACTACTCATATATTCCGGGGATAATTATCATCATTTCTGGTCTTGGAATGATGATGTTGACATTGTTGATCCTGTTTTGTTAAATGAAGGCGATATTGATTATCTGCCAACAAGTTTATTTTTTTCGGATCAACTTTTCGATGGTGATTTATATACAATGAAAGTTAAACAGGTAGTCGCTACTGTTTCTGGTAACCCTGTTAATCAATATGTAATTCTTAGATCAGTCAGCGAAACATATTACTATTATCGAAAATATTATACAAGACATGCTTATAACCAACAATTTCAGGGAGATTTTCTTGATCTTGTTTTTAAGGGTGAGCCACAGAATATGTACACAAATGTTGAGAATGGATATGGTATATTTTCTGGTTATGTTCAAACTTCGCGTGTACTAAGATATGATCAATAAATAGAATGTATAGGTATATTATTTTAATATTTTTAAGTTTTTCATTCTCAACAGGAATTGCACAGCGAGCAGTTATCAGCGGATATGTATTAGATGATCTATCAGGTGAATCCCTTATTGGTGCAAATGTTTATGATACTATTTCCCGAGTCGGAGTTATCACAAACAAGTATGGCTTCTATACCTTATTTTTGATAAATGGAGAAAAGGCAGCTCTTCAATATTCATACGTAGGTTTCAAAACTAAAGAATGCTTCCTGCAAACCACAAAGGATACAAATCTTACCATATCCTTACTACCTGGAGAAGAACTCGAAGAAGTACAAATTTTAGCAGTAGCTCAAAAAAAATTAGAACAAAGGGCAGAGATTGGCAAAGTACATATCTCTATCAAGCAAATAAAGACTATCCCAAGTATTACTGGTGAGCCTGACATTCTTAAAGCTTATCAGTTAATGCCAGGCATTTCCATGGGTAGCGAAGGGAATAATGGATTGTTTGTGAGAGGAGGCACACCCGATCAAAATTTATTTCTACTTGATGAAGTCCCATTATATAATGTAAGTCATTTAGGGGGTATGTTTTCAGTCTTTAATCCCTCTATGGTAAAGAGCATTGATTTTTATAAAGGTGGATTCCCTGCAAGATATGGAGGAAGAACTTCAGCAGTTGTTGATGTTCGTACAAAAGATGGAAATTTGAACAAAACCCATGGGGAATTAGGACTAAGCATATTTTTAAGTAAATTTTTTATTGAGGGACCAATAATTAAGGAGAAGCTCTCATATGCATTCTCCATAAGACGCTGCAATCTTGATCTGTATTCCTATATGGCTAAATTTATTTTTAATGAAAGCACAACTAATGGATATACATTTTATGATATTAACTTCAAATCAAACTATATTATATCCAGATCAGATCGGATTTTTTTAAACTTCTATAATGGTCGGGATAAGATTTTTTCCAGGTCAAAAGATAAGATTGAAACTCCGGAAAAATTCGACTATGTTTCAAAAATTAATACTAAATGGGGCAATAGCACAGCCAGTTTAAGATGGTATCATGTATTTGGCGAAGCTATATTTAACAATATAACATTTGCTTATACACGATATAGATATTTGAACAATAATTACTTTGAAAAAAAGGTTTTTTCTTCTGAATCTTATGGTCTTGAGGATGAATACCAATTCAATTCAGGAGTAAATGACCTCTCACTTAAAACAGATCTAGAAATTCCTTTTGCAAAGAATCAGATAAGAATTGGTGCTAGTTACACCCATCATATGTTTACTCCTGCCAGTGTATCTTATTCTCAAATATTGTCAATTGATGGAATAGACACCGTATTGAACTCTCCTGAAGCTGATAGTAAAATGACTGCGGAAGAATTTGCTATATATTTGGAATTCAATTGGCAGATAGGCAGAAGACTTTCCGGTAATCTGGGTCTGAGAGCAAGCGCCTATTCGGTTGATAACAAAGTTTTCTATTCACCTGAGCCAAGAATTTTATTCAATTATCTGTTGCTTGATAATCTTTCTATTAAAGCCTCATTTTCAACTATGCATCAACCTCTTCATCTGCTTACTAATTCCAATACCGGTTTGCCAAGTGATCTCTGGTTACCTTCAACCTCAGATATAAAACCGGAGAAATCGAATCAATTCTCCTTTGGTATTGCGCATACAAACAAAAAGAATTATGAATTTAGTATTGAGGGGTATATTAAGAAATTAGAGAATCTGATTGAGTACAGTGAAGGTATTATCGTTTTTGAAAATTCACAGAACTGGACCGAAAAGATTGAAGCAAATGGCACAGGATATATTCAAGGAATAGAATTCCTGTGTCAGAAAAAAAGTGGAAGAGTTAATGGATGGATTGGATATGCACTTTCAAAGAATGAAAGACAATTTGATAATCTCAATGAGAGCAAAAAATTTCCATTTAATCATGACCAGAGACATGAAATTACAATAGTATTCAACTATGAATTAAGTGAAAAACTAACTTTATCTGGTTCGTGGATTTACCATTCAGGACATTCAGTAACCCTGCCAACAGGAAAGTATCAATTGCAAAATACCAATTATTCAGATTCATATGAAGGTAATCGTATGAATATGTCTGATGTACATGTTTACACTGAAAAAAATGGTTACAGAATGCCGGATTATCATAGACTGGATTTTGGCATTAATTATATCAAAAAGAAGAAGCGAGGTATCAGTAAATGGTCCCTGGGAGTTTATAATGTCTATAATCGTCAGAATGCTTATTATCTGTATTTCAAAACCGAGGATGGTGAAACAAAGCTATATCAACAAAGTTTATTTCCCATTTTAGTTAATTTTGGTTACTCTTTTAGTTTTTAAAATTCACTTTTATTCAAAAACTCCTCCCTTCTCATTTACTCGTTTAATAGTATCACCCCCATTTTGCTTCATTCTTCCGCAAAAAGAGTGTTACTTCAGACATTTAAACAAGCAGCCTCTCCCCTTCTCTAATTATATTTGTTTGAAACTGAGATTTTTTTAATAACGACTTTACCGTATATTCAGACCAAAGACTACTATAACATAATACAATACCATTATAGGACAAGAATTAATCTTTGATTTAGGTGGGTTTTGTGGGACTTTTTATTGTTAGTACATACACTAGTCTGCCGTTTAGGCAGGCTAACTTTTAAAAAGCGAAGTTATAAATTTTGTATAGCAGGGGTTAAATCAGTCCATAATACAGCGAACAGAAAGTCCATTAGATTTACTAAAAAAACTTTGATTAAACACACCGCCCCAATCGCAATACAAGTGCAGTATCCAGGCCCTTGTTGTTTCCGTTTCATTCACTGTAGAACTCCACCAAGTACCGCTGTTTCCAATGTATTCGAATGGTCCATGAGCACCACGAGTACCACCCGGAAGAGCTGTAAATCCTGTTTCATTGGTAGCATCTAAGTTGGGGTCAAACCAATTGGCTGTACCGGTTTCTTTAAGCTTACCTCCAGCAACATTTTCTCCTCCCAAATAAGTTACCAGTGTTAGCCATTCGTCATTTGTAGGAACATGCCAACCAATAGGGCATACGTTACGGTCGTCTGTTACGACATACCATGTATATAGCCTTCCATAAGTAGAAACTTTACTTTCATTGCCTTTATAAGTCCATTGGTATTTTGGAGAGCTTTCGCTTAATATGTTCAAAGTGTCAGGAGTTGTTTTTTCTATTGTATCGAGATTGTAATACCTTGTAGTTCTCAAATTCATTGCCATCCATGTTTGTTCACCAATCGTAACAACAGGATAGTTATTGGTATCTGCATCCGTACAACTCACAAAAGTAAATGTTATAGTTTTATTTGATGTTGGAACATCCATATAGATAGTACTATAAATGTCCGAAATACCCATAAATTTTAATATGTCACCTTCAGTGTATTGCATAGAGATTTCATCACTCGTACTTTTGAGTTTATTCAATACTTTACTGTTACTTTCATTTGAGATGCCTTTATAGGTAATCTGTATATTTCTTTTATTGTCCGACTGACAAATTAGTTTCTCTGTGTAGTTATTATCCCTGGTCTTTGCAACAATATTATAAATACCACTACCCAGTCCATCAATAGTATAAAAATGTTTTCCTCCATTAAGGAAAGATTGTGTTTGTGCTAATAACTTGCCTGACATGTCAAATACTTCAACAGTGGTCCGGCCACTTTGTACTGCGTTAAATTCAACTATACTATATTCTTTTGCAGGATTTGGATATATGCGTAAAGTATTAACATTATTATTTAAAGGATTAATGGTTGATAATGCAACTTCCAACTTTAGTTGATCACCACTAGGTATTGTAGCGCTTATATTTTTTGTAAGGTTTTCTACTACAACACTATCTATTGTTGTACTTGCACCTTCACCAGCAAAACTAATCAGATAGTATTGTGAATAGCTTTTTATAATTGCAAAAATCATTAAAAATAAAATTGTTATTTGTTTCATTTTATTGAATTTAATTAATTGGATAAGAATGTTGTTTGCCTATATCATTATGATGAATTATGTCCTATTTCGGTTGCGTTATAATTATTGCCAACTTTTATATTAAAAATAATCTTCGTTTTGCGGGACTTTTAACCTCCCCATAATAAGATATTGTTGGTGTTACATCGCACAGTTTTTAATTAGCAAGATAGCAAAAAAGCAATATACTCTTCTATAAGTAGTCATAGACTCCCTTTTAACTATTACGTAGTCTGGAAAATGCGCCTAGCTGGAGGATTATTTCAAAGAAGTATTTACTTTAATGTTGCACATATTTGCATTAATTCCACTAAAACCACACCATAGCTTCATCGGGTATGGGTATAAAATAATCATCTTTAGTAACTGCCTCTCTTGGGAATCCTCCTTCAGCAGGATGCCTCAGCTCTGGTAATTCTTCCACTTTTTCAAGCCGAACCAAATCGAACCACCTTCCCTCAAATTCACCACAAAACTCCCATGCTCTCTCCCAGACAACTGAATCGGTAAACTGGCCTGCACTTAATCCGGGAGTAAGATCATAATCCGAGGATGCAAAAATATCAACTTGATTCGCCCTGCGTCTTACCTGATTTACTGCTTCATAAGCAGAATCATCCAGTTGACCAGAGCGAGCTTTTGCTTCTGCATATGTCAGTAATACATGAGAATATCGGAAAACATACAAAGAGGTATTCATATCGTTTACTTTTCCCAAATAATTAGTAACGGTATACAAACCCTTTTGCCCCATAGGTAGTTGTTGATCTTGTATATGTTGCTTAAGATATACCAGATTATCTCCAAGCTTCATTGTATCATAATAATGATCAAAACTTAATATTGCCAAGGTATCAAGTAAAAACCTGCCAGTTAAAGAATCGTATATTGGGACTGTATCAAAGTGATATGCATATCCTTCTAAGTAATTCATATAAGTAACGTCTTTCCTGTAACTTTTTGGAAAAGAGTTATAGAAATTTGTTTCGACAATGATATCTATATATTTAAAGTAATTTAAGTTTAATGTTTCAATGTGTCTATGATTGATGACCTCTCTATCGGCTCCAAACCCCACATTATCATAATTAACGTTATAATAAATTGAAAATACAGATTCCTGATTTGCATTATTCATTCCTTCCCATATTTCAGCATAATCAGGCATTAAACCAAAACCATAGAAATCAGCACTGTCTATTACTTCACCTGCTAATTTGGCTGCAAGAGAATATTTTGAATGATCATTTAATGGATACCCACCCATTGTTAAATAAACTTCGGCCAAAAAAGCTTTAGCTGAACCACGATGAGGAGTAGCAAAAGGTATTCGGGCTGATGAATTGTTTAATGGCAGCAGAGAAATCGCTTTTACTAAATCTTTTTCTATCTGGGTATAAATTTCTTTCGGTTTTGATATTGATAATGTATAGGAGACGTCAACATTGGTAACAAGAGCAGCCTGGCCAAAAATACGTACAAGTCGATAAAAGCAGTACGCCCGAACAAATAATGCTTCTCCAGCAGAGCCATATAAATTATGGTCAAGTTCCCCTTTTTCATATTTTTCAATGATATTATTTGCCTGAATTAGAGTGTTGTAAATTCCTTCCCAGATTAAAAAGGGCTTTTCGTAGTCTGAAAAATCGAACCCTGAACTCCCTACATAACTAAGATTATCATCAAAATTCAATTTTCCTTCATCATTAACAGGAGGTGGATCACCAAGAGACCTTATTGTTCTATTATTATATTTTAAATAGGTAATATCATCGCCCTTTAAAATCTGAAAAAAATAAAAAGCCTGGTGCATTCTTGCCAAACGGTTGTACATGCCATCCAGTGCCTGGTTCATACTTTTTTCATCAGAAAGATCAGAAAGATTTACTTCACTATCACGCATGAATTTTTCACATGAAATACATGAAATTACTAAAACAAGAATCCAAATTATCCTTTCTTTCATAACCTGAGCTTTATGCTTAAAAAATATGCTTTTGCTGATGGATATGCACCTCTGTCAACTGCATTATCCGAAAATGTATTATCTGTGAAAATTGCTGATTCCGGATCAAAGCCTTTATATCGTGTAATTGTTATAAGATTTTCAATGCTAAATGATACTTTAACCTTAACCTTCTTGAATAGTATATTTGGGATATCATAAGAAAAGGTCAGGTTTTTTAATCTTACAAAACTAGCGTCTTCCACAAAATAGGATGACCTGTAAAATGGAGAATAGGCATATATTCCCAATGTATCGCTTATCAATTTGTTTATTTCTGAATTGGTGCCTGTCATAATTGAAGCAGCTCGTGTAGCATTGTATTTCTGAACACCAATGACACCATGCCAACTCATATCTATGGAAAAATTTCTATAGTATAATGATGAAGAGAAATTCCAACTCAAAGCAGGTATAGAGTTGCCAATTTTAACCATATCGCCTTTCCCAATTCCAGCTGAAGTAATAGTATCTGCATTAAAGAACATTCCTCCATTCAAAACAACTATTTGAGACATATTTTCATATTCAACATTAGGATCGTATTTACCCAGATACAAATAACCGTAAATATCACCTAGTTCACCTCCGTTAATAAGCCGGAATTCAGGATATAACCAATCATCACTATAAAAGACAATTGTATCCTGTATGTCAAGTCGTGCAATTCTTTGTTTAGTCCACGATACATTCATTCGTGCCTGCCATGTAAAATTAGAATTGCTAATAAGTATAGCATCAAGGCCTATATCAAGTCCTTTACTATTGATCTGACCAGAATTAAGGAATATTTTACCCCCACCATAATGTGGTGGTATATCTCGTTGAATGATCAGTCCTGAATTGATCTTATAAAACCAGTCGCCATTAAAAGTAATCCTTCTATTATATACTGATAGTTCCAAGCCTGTATTAATTTCTGAAACTTTCTCATGTTGGAGGTTGTGATTTGCCAATTGATCGATGGCGTATCCGTCACTGTTTGTTGATACGTATGTATATGTACGTTGATAATACATGTCGTTGGAAAGCGCATTCAATGGATAATTTCCCGATATTCCAAAATTAGTATACAAATTCAGATCGTCTAACCAACCAAATTGAAACCAGGGTTCACGGGAAATGTTCCAGTTCAGAGCAATAGAGGGGAATATCTGTTGAAGCTGAATATAATTGCCTTCATTTAGGCGATCATAATTCAATGCCAGTGAAATATTATATCGCTGCTTGTAACCATAGTTCACATGGGTAACATAAGAAGTTATAGAACGTATTACAGCGCCCTCCACACCAAGAATTGCCATAGTACCTTTTGAAAAATCTTCTTCCGGATTAAATAGCACGCCATATTCCTTGTAAGGGTAATTAAGAGAATCAATATTCCAGTAAACATTGTCGGTATAGGATTTTATTCCTGCTACACATTTTAAACTGTGGTTGTTAAAGTCTTTCGTAAAAGTAAGATTGTACTGATGATTAAACACATAATAATTCTCATCGCTTCCAAGGTAATATTCCGGTCCGTTTTGATAATATTCTTCAATATTTGAAATATAATATTGATTTCTACCGGAAAAAGAAGTAGAAAAATTGAAATTTAAATGATCTATTATACGATAATTCAGAAATATATGTGCCGAATAATGTGTTATGTCCAGCTGCTTATCTACCTTGTCAATATAATCATTTGCAGAGTAAACAAGCCTTAATTGCTCATAATCTATATAATTTGAAAGCAATGTATCACGAGGTTCTCTGACAAACATGATGGAATCAGGAATATCGTTTAAACACGGTGGTTTGTTAATACCTGAGTAGAGTAAATCATTACCCATATAGTTATCCAGGTTGTTCTTATTTTCCTGGAAACTGTATTTCAAGGACAACTCAATATTAAAACGTTTCCCGAATTTTCTGCCCAGATTGCTGGCAAAACTG
>CAYWBC010000131.1:0-9566 GCA_964456285.1 uncultured Bacteroidales bacterium | reverse complement strand
GCCAGCACTCAATTAAAATTATGCCATGACGGCAAAAAGTGCGCCATACCTGGCTAGCACCGGGACTATTAACTGCCTAAAGTACCAGGACCGGTGGCCGGATGGCTGCGCCAGGTAACACAACCTCCCTTTATTGCCGGGCCGTTATGGGCAAGCCTCTAAAAACATGACAGTTAAGTGCATAAGGACAAAATTCTGCAACCTTGACAACTAAATCGTGACAAGACAACTTGGTGCTTTCTATCGGGACTTGGCCCGCGCGCAAAAATTTTAAAATTCATTTTGAAAATTTGGCACATTGCCAAGCCCCACGTCGCCAACCCTCCTACCAAAGCTTGCCAAAGAGCCAAATTTTTGAACACACTTTAAACTAATCTTAAAAAAGTGTATTTTTGACAAAAATGTCCAAAATATTGAAAATAGAGTCTTTTGGCAGTTTTATAAGACAACAGCGAGAAGAACAGAATCTTCCACTTAGAAAAGTTGCTTTGGACCTAAATATCGATCTATCAACTTTAAGTAAAATCGAACGTGGTCAAAGAATTATACCCATTGAATGCTTGAATCAACTCAGCAAGTGCCTTGACATTGACTTGAAGGAGGTTCATATTAGGTATTTAGTTGACAGAATTATCGCGAATTTTGGTAATTTGGAATTCTTCCCAGACGGGATAAACGAAATACAAAAATTGATTCAAAAACAATATTTATAATGCCAACAAAATTTTTTACAAACCAGGAGGATAATAGTCTACTCCATAAATTTGAAGGTGTATTCAAATATTGCTCGAGCATCCGGTACTTTGATGCATTAGTAGGCTATTTCAGGGCATCGGGTTATTTTAAAATAAGACCCTTCCTTGAAAGAATACCTACAATAAGAATTCTTGTTGGAATCAACGTTGATAAGTTAATAAAAGAGTATCACGATAGGGGGCAAATATTTTTCGAAAATCCAGCTGAAACGAAAGAATCATTTCTAGAAGAAATTATAAAAAATATACAAGATGCCGAGTACGATGAAGAAACAGAAAAAGGTATCATCCAGTTTATTAAAGACCTGACCGAAGAGAAGATTGAGCTCCGTGCCCATCCAAAGAAAAAAATTCATGCCAAGGTTTATATATTCCGGCCAGCAGTTCTCAATGAACATGCATTCTGTGAAGTAATTACCGGTTCATCAAACCTTACCGATGCGGGCCTCGGAGCTAATCCTGAATCAAACTATGAATTCAACGTCAGTCTTCGTGATTATGAAGATGTGAAGTTTGCATCTGACGAATTTGAGAGATTATGGTTAGAATCTGTGCCTATTTTAAAAGCTGAAGCTGAAAGGATAAAGAACAAAACCTATCTGAAAGATGACTTTACTCCTTTCCAGTTATACTTGAAAATGCTTATTGAGTATTTCGGTAAACGAGTTGACTATGATCCATACAATATCGATTTGCTATTACCCCCCAAATATGTAAGACTTAAATACCAGTCAGATGCAGCAAATCAGGGCTATGCTATAATGATGAAGCATAATGGCTTCATACTGGCTGATGTTGTCGGATTGGGAAAAACAATCATTGCCTGCATGATCATTAAAAAATTTATTTACGAAAACGGTACGCATACAAAGGTTTTGGTTGTTGTTCCGCCTGCAATCGAGGAAAGTTGGAGGAGAACAGTAAAAGAATTTGAGCTTGACAACCACTTCCGATTTATTACAATAGGTAGTCTTCATAAAATCCTTAATCGAAGTAATTACGAACATCCTAATCCTGAAGATATCGATTTAATTGTGGTAGATGAGTCACATAAATTCAGGAATGATTATACTGATATGTATCTTGCCCTTCAGGAGATTTGTAAAATGCCCAGATCCAGGCCTGCCGAAAATGGGGACACAAGAAAAAAAATTATCCTTATATCAGCGACTCCCCTCAATAATAGACCGCAAGACATTGAAAATCAATTATATTTATTTCAAGACAGGCGCAATAGTACCCTAGAAAACATCCGCAATCTACAGGAGTATTTTAAGCCAATTAATGAACAGTACAAAAAACTCGCGAACGAAAAAACTCTTAATATTAAAAAGCTCAAATCTCTATTTCAAAAATTAAGGATTGATGTAATTGAGCCGCTAGTGATTCGCAGAACAAGAACCGATATTGAGAACAACAAAGAATATTTGGATGATTTGGACTCCCAGGGTATTGTTTTTCCTAAAGTTGGTGATCCGGCATCTCTTTTTTATGAGTTAGAAAATTCACTTAGCAAGTTATTCTTTGATACTGTTTCCCTAATAACAAGTATTGACGAGGAAGGAGACGAAATTGAAGGACTCTGCTACTATCGCTATAGGGCGATAGAATTCTTGATAAATGAAGATGACAAGAAGATTTATGGTAATGTAACTTCAATAGCAAATAGGCTGTCTGCAATAATGAGAACATTGCTTGTCAAACGCCTTGAAAGCAGCTTTTATGCGTTTACTCAATCTCTCGGGCGTTTACAAAAAGCTATTGGAAACATGATAAAAATGTTTGAGGATAACAGGATTTTTATTGCACCAGATTTAGACATTAACAAACTCCTTGAAGAAGGCCTGAGTTATGATGAAATTGAAGCGAAGATCAACGAAAAAGGAGGTAATAATAAGGAATATAAAAGAGAAGCTTTTACAAACAATTTTTTAGATCTTCTAAAGCAAGATAAAAATAAAGTTGATGATCTGATAAAACGGTGGAAAAAGGTAAAAAAAGATCCCAAGCTGATTGAGTTTTCACTCCAGATTGAAAATGAATTCTTTGATAAACATAGAAACAAAAGTGGGAAACTGATTATTTTCTCTGAATCAAAAGAAACTGTTAATGAATTAACTGAGAAAATAACATCCACAACTAATAAGAGAGTTCTTTCAGTAAGTTCCGATAACAGGAAATATCTGGAAAAGACCATCAGGGATAATTTTGATGCTAACCTTGAGGAGGAAAAGTGGGCGGATGATTACGATATAATAATTACTACTGAAGTACTGGCCGAAGGTATAAATCTTCACCGCAGTAATGTTGTTGTTAATTATGATGTCCCATGGAACTCAACAAGACTGATGCAGAGAATTGGCAGAGTGAACAGGATTGGGACTAAAGCTGACAGAATTTATGTTTACAATTATTACCCTTCAGCTCATGGTGATGACCAGATTCACTTAATTAATAATGCCTTAAGAAAACTTCAAGCATTTCATACAGCTTTTGGTGAGGACAACAAAGTATTTTCAATTCTTGAGGAAAAAGGTGAAGGTGCCCTGTTTGGAAACAAAATTCAGAAAGAGGAAAGTGAAATATTGAAGTACCTAATAGAACTCAGAGATTACCGAAAAAAGCATCCTAAAATTTTTAATGAAATTTCATCAATTCCAAATAAGGCAAGATGTGGTAGAATTACCCCTGAAGTGAGCCAACTAACAATTCTAGATTCGGACAACGGAGAAATTAATTATCCTCTTTTAAATACTTCCCTTACATATCTTAAAAGCGAAAACCATCCCGGCATATTCTGCATTGTCACTCCTGAGATGAATATTATTGAACTTAATTTCCTGCAGGCTGTAAAGCTTTTTAAAGCTGATGCAAGCGAGAAACCAGTCAACCTACATGACTACCACCATAAACAGATACTTTCATCTCTTGAATATTTTAAATCAGAAAAAAATCAAGAAAACATTAAATCTGTTTCCAGGAGAAATCTTAGTCCTGCTGAAAATAAAGCTCTTACAAACCTGAATGCCATAATTAAGATAGCACCTACAGAACAGAAAAAAATGGCTCTAATCAGAACATCTGATGTTATTAAGAAAGGAATCTATTCATCGAAAGGGCTGCCAAAATCAATTAATGAATTCTTCATTTCTCACTCCTCATTATTGAAAGAACCTTCAAAATTTGTCGAACAATTATTCATTAAGGTTCTCGACAGGTATGATTTATCATCATCCGGGGAGGAATCGTCACCACAGGAAAAACCTTCAAGGGGTATTGTAAACCCACAAATTGTATTAACTCAAAGCTTTAAATAGAATATGCCTGCCAATAAGCTGCAACTACAAACCGCACTACAGAAACCTTATAACAGGATTCTATTTGCCAGAGAGGTATTAAATCCTGTTTTTGGGAGCGCATTTTTAATGCACTCAAATCCGTTGATTCCGTCAAACCAGCCAAATAAAACTGAATCAGCAACCATTGATAAGGTGTTAATCTATGGTATGATTAATCTTGATGATGGTACAGAAATTAACTGCTATGAAATTATCCTGAATCCAAAAGTGAGAATAGAGCAAAGTAAAGTTGCAATTCAGCAGTATGTGCGAAAACTCCTAACAGCAGGTCAGGCAGCATTGATAAACTTTATTACGCCTTCAAACAATGACTTATGGAGGTTCACTCTTGTTGCAAAAGACAGTGAGCTTACTGAAAAGGGTATTAAAGAAAGAACGACGTATGCTAAGAGATACACCTTTTTGCTCGGTCCTTCCGAAACATGTAAAACAGCGGCTGAAAGGTTAGAAATTCTAAGCATCGAAAAAAATATAGATTTTAGTGTCCTTATTAGAGCATTTTCAGTCGAAAGATTAAGCAAAGCATTCTTTGATGAGTATAAATTACATTATGACAGGTTCAATCATTATCTGATTAACTCAAACTTTATTAAGTCGGTTTTTAGCGGGGATGATAAAGCGGTACGTGACTTCATAAAAAAACTATTAGGACGTATCATATTTCTTTATTTTGTTCAGAAAAAAGGCTGGCTTGGAGCCACAACCAGAGAATATGATGATGGTTTAAAGGATTTCATAATGAATCTGTTTCTGACTTCCGGAGCAGATGATTCATTTTATCCAGTCTGGCTTTCAAAATTGTTTTTTGAGACACTTAACACCGAACGATCTGATGACAATTTTAAAATGCCGGATGGTAAAGAATTAAAGATTCCGTACCTGAACGGAGGTTTATTCGATAAAGAATCATTCGATGAAAAAATGATTGTCTTTAAACCCTTGTTATTTCACAACACCAATAACACAGACGATCCGAAATATAGAGGATTTCTTGATTTCTTGAATGCCTATAATTTTACAATTTATGAGGACAGCCCTGATGATCAGACTGTTGCAGTTGATCCTGAGATGCTAGGTCACATTTTTGAGAACCTGCTTGAGGATTACAAGGACAAAGGTGCATTTTACACCCCTAAGGAAATTGTACACTACATGTGCCAGGAGAGCCTAACAGAATATTTGTGCTCCACTTTTATGATTAATGATGAAGTTTCCAAAAGGGAAGCTGTGAATAATCTTTTAAAAAATAAGGTGGTTTACGATATTCTTAAACCTGAAATTGATGAACTTACGAAAGCACTTGATAATGTAAAAATATGCGATCCTGCCATTGGTTCTGGTGCTTTTCCAATGGGTTTACTGCAGGAGATCTATATTTTAAAAGAATTGATTGCTTACGAAACCGGTAAAGAATGGAAACCTGCCGAGACAAAGCTGAACATTATACAGAATTCTATTTATGGAGTGGATATTGAAAAAGGGGCAGTGGATATTGCTCGACTGCGTTTTTGGCTCAGTCTTGTAGTTGATGAGGAAAAACCACGTCCTTTACCAAACCTTGATTATAAGATAGTTGTTGGTGATAGTTTAATAAGTAAGTTTAATGATGAAGTGGTTGAAATTAACTGGAAAAGGATGTCTAGTGTTGGAAAAGCAGATTTATTTATAAAAAATATTCAACGCTTACTCTCAGAAGTAGCTGAAAAACAAAAAAAATATTTTGAACCTCATAACGAATCTAAAAAAGATATTGCGCAAGATATACGAAATATAAAAATCGAATTGGTAATAAACCAACTTTCATTTAATAAAGAATTATACGTAAACAAAACCGAAGAAAAAGGTGGCTTTTTCCCAACTATTAAAGATAATATCCATAATATTGAACGTGAACTTAAAATAGAAAGATTTGAAAAAATAATATCTAAATTAAAACTTCTTCAAAAAGATCCAAAGATTCCATTTGATCATTTTGATTGGAAACTAGACTTTCCTGAGGTATTAAATCCATATCTAATACCTGATGAGAACCATAGAGGTTTTGATATTTTAATTGGCAATCCTCCGTATTATCAACTAAGAGAGATTGAATTGTCATTACAAGAACAATACAAGGAATCTAAGTATTTTGAATATGCAAAAGGCGGAAGATTAAATGTATTTCAGTTTTTTGTTCCTCTAGCTATACAAAATACAAAATATGAAGGAATTATATGCCTAATAACTCAGAATTCGATATTAGGTGAAGAAACAGCCAAGAATAATCGTCAATATATATTTACAAATACAGAGATAATTAGGTTTGATTCCTTCCCCGAAAGAGATAATACCAAAACAAGAGTATTTGAACCAGTGAAAATGAGTGTTGCTATATCTCTATTAAGAAGAAAACAGACTGAAAATAACCCATTTAGGGTATATGTTTGGAAAGAAAAACATATGTTAAATAGAACTGAATTATTAACAACCAAAAATGAAATACGAGATCTATTTCCAAATAATTTAGTAATACCACTAGTTTCACAGACTACTATGGATATTCTAAAGAAAATTAAAACATTTCAGAATGGGTATTTTATAAATAGTTCTGCCGGTGAGATAGATATGACTAAATTCAAGAACAAGTTTAATAAAGATAAAGATGGATATCGAGTTTATACTGGTGCCCAAATTTTAAGGTACCACACTACCGATGCTCCTTCCCAAGGGGAGGTTCTATTTCTAAAAGAAAAGCTAGTCCCGAAAACAGGGAAATCAATTAACTTTCTTAAAGAAAGAATTGCTATGCAGAGAATAACTGGAGTAGATTCCGAAATCAGATTAATTATGACGATTATTCCTCCAAATTCTTTATGTGCAAATTCGGTAAATTTTATTATTAATTCAGATTACAATAAGTTAAGGTATGAGTTAGCAATATTGAACTCCTCTTTAATAAATCGATATTTTAAATACACTAGCACTAACACAAATATTACAACAACAGAAATTAATAACATTCCTATACCTGAAACTAGTCCAAATATTATTAAAATTATCTCAATATTAGTTGATTACATTTTATTTCTAAGGGAACAGTCAAATTCAACTTCAAATCAATCTATCATACCAACATATTTTGAACAAATTATTGATGGAATAACATATGAATTATACTTCTCCAACTTGATCAAAAAACACAAACGTGAAATCATTAAACATTTGAGAGAATTACCGGAGTTAATAAATGGTATGAGTACCGAGCAAAAAATTAAGATATGTAAAAAGACTTTTGATCGGCTGAATGATAAAGAACATCCAGTAAGGATTAACCTGTTTTATATGAATTCAATACCTGAGATTGCTATAATAGAAGGTAAAAATGAGAATAACTGATATTTACATAAAGAATTACCGTGCATTTTATGGTGAACATCATATTTGCCTAGATAAAGACGGCAAAAACCTTATGGTTTACGGTGAGAATGGAAGTGGAAAGAGTTCACTTTTTACAGCACTTCAGGATTTTCTAAAATCATCGGTTAATAAAATTGATGTTGAAGAAAATATTTTCGTCCCAAATACACAAAAAAACACCGCTAGCATTAAGGTCGATATTAAAGAGTCACCCGAAACGTCTAAGACCACATCTTTTGAACTGAAAATAACTGATAAGGAAATAATTAGTATTGATAAAACGCTTATTGCAGATGCCAATAAAATAAAAGGCTTTCTCGATTACCGTAGCCTTCTACGCACCCACATCGGGCACAAAGACAAGGTTGATTTGTTTGATATTTTGGTAAAAGATATCCTTTACAATTCTATTAATCGCTTTTCAAATAAAGAAATCGGTAAAGAATGGCAGGCAATTAATAATGATACTTTTAATAAAAGACAAACTAAACGGCAGCAGGAAGCGACTAGAAATTACCTTTACGAGAGATTTAATCCCGGGCTGAAACAATTGCTCGATGATATTCAACAGGATACCAATACATTTATGGCATATTTTGGTGCGAATGTCAAGATTTCACTGGATTTCAATAAGGTAGAATATCAGGGCCGAAGGAAACTGAATGGGAATAATATTAATCTTAAGATCGACTTCTTTGAAAAGCCTATTCCAAAACATCAGGTTTTTCTCAATGAAGCCCGTTTGTCAGCACTTGCAATTAGTTTGTATTTGGCATCAATAAAAGTAAATCCGCTGACTGGGGCATTAAAAATTCTCGTTCTCGATGATTTACTTATTGGCTTAGACATGAGCAATCGTTTACCAATACTCGAAATATTAAGGAAGCATTTCCTTGATGTTGACAAAGACAAACAGTTCCAGGTGATAATGACTACATATGACAAAGTATGGTATGAATTAGTGCGGAATTATTTTGGAACAGAGAAATGGAAATACACCGAGATTTACACAAAATCATTAAAGGATGATGATTTTGAAATTCCTGTTGTCTTCAATGAAAACGGTTATCTTGAAAGAGCTAAGCATTATTTGAATGAAAAGGACTATAAAGCATCAGCAGTTTACTTGAGAACTGAATTTGAAAGAATAGTTAAAACAATTTGTGAAAAACAAAGAATCCCGGTAACATACAAAAAGAATCAAAAGGAAGTAACAAGTGATGATTTCTGGACTGCTATTGAGACGCAAACTGACCTTGATCCATTATTAATTCATGAAATAAAAATACACAGGGGGGTTGTAATGAACCCTTTCAGTCATTATGACCTTGAAAAACCTGAATTTGAAAAAGAATTGAAAGAATCTATTGCTGCAATTGAAAAACTGAATTCAAAAATCCATATCATAAAGAAAACAAGATCAATTGATTCGCTTGAGAAAGAGATTGAGGCTTTAAGTGTAAAAATTAAATCAAAAGATAAGACCATCAATTCTTTAAGAACAAGAATAAAATCAAAATAAAAATGCAGCCACACACATTGGCAAAGCCTCCTATGCATCCCACAATCCAAAGCTTTGCCAAAGAGTGTGTCTGCAAGGATCTTTGAATTTTAAAATTTTTCTCCCTCGCGCCGTGACAATAAAATTTCTGCACCAAGATTAACAAATAATAAAACAAGATTTTCATACCTTGACAATCTTCTGGTACCGAGACAAATAAATAAGGCCTGGCCCATAACACGGACGGTATAATTCATAAGCTCGTCATGGTTTTTGCTTTAGCTCCTGCACCCAAGACAATTTTGTAATACCTCATACCGCGACCGCGCCAGTACCCACAATAAAACTCTGTATACCTTGACTTGTTACCTGCTACCGATTAAACTTGTACCGCGACACTCGTATAACTCACAAAACTTGTACCTGGATGGCAAAAACCGCGCCGTACTCTCCTCGCACCGTGACAGTTTTCTGGTCCCGCTATCGCAGGTGACAGGACCCTACCCGGATGCTTCGTCGAGTAACGCTTACGAAATTATACCGCCGGGCCGTTAG
>CAYWBC010000130.1:0-9601 GCA_964456285.1 uncultured Bacteroidales bacterium | reverse complement strand
TTATTCGAAGATGCCATTATGATTTAATCCAGTTATGATTTTCGATTAATTCCTCAATTTTAGATACTATCTCATTATATAAAAGTTGAATCTTTTTTCAATCTTAAAACTTTGGCCTGCATTTTGCAAACACATACCCATTAATCGTTAAGTATTAATTTAAACCTTACAAAAATGAAAACTAATCGAAAATTCAATTTTAAAGATGTAGATATGCTACTTGCATCAAAAACAATTGTTCAGAGTTTAACGGATAACCTGGCTGATCTTTCTGCGGTACGTAGCACCTGGACAGAAGACTATGTAACGCAACTGGGCGCGAAAATTGATGATGCCATTGAGAATTACCTGGGCCTCGATAAGAAAAAGGAACTTCGTGAAGCCACAATACAATTGAACGCCATCCAAACCCCTGCACGCAGAGATCTTTCATTTTTCAAGACACAGCTGGAAGTAGATTTTAAGAAAGATGAGATGAAGAAAGAAAAGATATTGAAGGAGCTTGGGTTTGTAAAAAACCTTAGAGTTGTACAAAGCGGAAACCAGGAAGCTTTAATTCAGCTTTTGTATACTTTTAAAAAAAGTATGACTGAAAAATTAAAGGAGGAGATCATTGAGAAAGGGACAAATGCAGAATTAATTGACAGGATCATTGAATACGCAGATAAGCTGAAGACTGCTGAAGTTTCACAGGAAACGCTGAAAGAAACCACTAAAGTAATTTCAGCAGAAGCAAGAAATGTTCTTAACGGAATCTATGACGAGGTTGTGGGTATTTGTAAAATTGCCTATAAGTTTTACCAGTTTGATTCACTCAAAAAAGGTCAGTTCTCTTTCCGCAGGATTGCATCCAATATGAGTGCACCAAAATCAATGTCACAGGAACATTACGATGCAGCCTAAAAACAACAGAATGTTCTTTCCTTTAAATAGATAATTAAAAGGGCATTTTAGCATTAAGTTTGTTCATACTTGATGACCGTCTGAGAGAGATCGCAAAGCCGTTCTCATACTTAGACGGTCATTTTGTATAGATATATGTAAGAAAAGCATAGTTAGAAATCAATTTTGCGCTGTCAGATGAAGAAATTACATAGTTAGAAACCAATACTGCACTGTTAGAAACTAATTTTACACTGTTAGATGGAAGAATTGCATTGTTAGAAACTAATTTTACACTGTTAGATGGAAGAATTGCACTGTTAGATGGTAGAATTACACTGTTAGAAACTAATTTTACACTGTTAGATGAAAATATTGCACTGTTAGATGAAAGATTTTTTATAACTTCCCAATCAGATTTAATATATCACAAATAATATATAAATGAGTTCATTGTATGTAGAAAGCATAAATTAGTCCCACCACACCCAAACTTTTTTCGCAAGTCGATTCCGGTATACTTTTCGGAGAGTTTCAGCATTTCTTCTAAAAGCTCGCTTTTGAGGTAGCTCTTACGTAAGGCGTCTTGTAATAGCTTTACATCTTTTGGAAGTTCCGGTTCTGGTGATTTACCTTCTTTTTCCAATTTACGGCGTTTTTTTTCTTTCCAGCTTGGCTTTCTGCCCTGGTATTCCAAAACCCAATCGCAAATACTCCTGCTTGGGATTCCGTATTTAGTTTCTAACCCACGGTAACTTATTGACCCGGTTAGATACTCGGCTACGATAGCCTCTTTACTGATGTTTTCTTTTTTCTTGTCCATGACTTTTTGTGCGGTGTTAATTTACACTATTTGTGTAAACCTATATCAGGACGAGTCAGTATTGCGCACGTTGGCAGATCCGCGCGAGCCTTTAGATTTGTATCCAATACTTTTTTTAGATTATTTTAAAAAAAAAGAATGGGGTGAACTTTCGCGCGAGCTAGGTTAGAGGCCTCTCCCCCGTATTAGTCCCCATTCTTTTCAAAGTTGCTCAGAACTCTTTAGAATTATAGGCTTTCAGGCCTTTTAAAGGTTATAGTTAAGCAACTAATTTATTCACCTAAATATCAAATTTATGAAAATTAAAGAAGTAATTGGCATTGACGTAGGTAAACTCACAAATGATGTCATAATTCATTCAACACAAGCATCAAATAAATTTGAAAATGATTGTAAAGGAATAAGACTCATGCTTAAGTGGTTAATACAGAAGATTAATTTTAATCAACAGGAAATACTGCTGGCTTTTGAACACACCGGCATTTATTCTTTCTTGCTTATGAGGATACTTTGCGAGATGAAATTTAAGTATGTTGTGTTACCAGGCTTGGAAATCAAGAGATCCCTTGGAATACAAAGAGGGAAGAATGATAAAATTGATGCTAAAAGAATTGCCACGTATGCATTCCAAAGAAAGAATATTCTTAAACCCTATAAGTTACCATCCAAAAATTTAATTGAAATGCGTCGTTTACTCTCATTACGTGAGAAGATAGTTGTGCAACGGGGTTCATATGTGAAGAATTTGAATGAAAACAAGAAATTCTTAAAAAAACTAGAAAATCGTGTATTGTTTGAAGTACAAGAGAAACTCATCAAAGAGTTAACAAAACAAATCGAAAAAGTCGAAATGACACTTGATGATATCATTAAATCTGATTCTCAATTATGGAAGCTCTTTGAACTTATTACAAGTATTAAAGGAGTTGGCAAGCAAACAGCTTTATTTATGATTGCCTATACAAATGCATTTACTTTGTTTGATAACTGGAGAAAATTTGCAAGCTATGCTGGTACTGCACCATTCCCATACCAATCAGGCATAAGCATAAAAGGAAGAACGAAAGTAAGTCATCTGGCAAATAAAAAAATGAAGTCGTTGTTAAATATGTGTGCTACCTCATCCATAATTTGTAATCCGGAAATGAAAGCCTATTTTGAAAAACGCAAGGCAGAAGGTAAAAATGGAATGAGTACAATTAATATCATTCGAAATAAAATACTGGCCAGAATTTTTGCTGTGGTAAATCGCGGAACACCTTATGTAAATACTTTAGGACATGTAGCTTAAAGCATAAGGATAAAAATCTATAAAAATTTTTATCCTTATACTTGGTTAAGTCTTAGAATACGGGAGGTAGTGCCCGAAATTTAGCAGCTTATTCTGAACGTGTTCACGTATGTCATATTCCTTTCGGGACTCCTATTGAGGCTCCCGGAAGTTGAACGCCTGCTCTTACTTTTACAGTGTCTCACAGCTCTGCTAGTGCTTCATCACAGGATGAACGCAGCAGTATTTATTGTCTACGACTATTGTCAGGAAGTACATTCCCGGTTCAAGACCAGCACCTTCAACCTGCAATGTTGATGAACCTGCAGTAAGCAAACCATTCTGTAAAGTGGTGACCTCTCTACCGGAAACATCGCTTAGTACGATTTTTACAATTGCTGATTTGTCCAGATTGTATTCGATCAGCAGTCTATCGGTAAAGGGATTGGGATAAGTGCTCAGCCTAAAGCCGTTAGCAATTTTCGTAGTCAGGTAGCTCGGTCCGGAGCTGATAATGATCGTTACATCATCTTGCCCGGTAGAACCATAATCATCTACTACAGTTAGTGT
The DNA here is from genome assembly GCA_964456285.1 of uncultured Bacteroidales bacterium. Lineage (GTDB taxonomy): Bacteria > Bacteroidota > Bacteroidia > Bacteroidales > UBA10428 > UBA10428. The sequence continues at coordinate 6,056 of CAYWBC010000130.1, read as the reverse complement.
AATCCTGTGATTTCCGGCCGGAAGATCGACTGTGGGCCCTACACCTGTAGCCAGCACAGTGTCAGCAGTGGTCCAGGTGTAGCTTTCTATTGTTCCGTCGGGATCAGTGCTTCCTGAAGCGTCGAGAGAAACGCTTGCAAACTCTTCGGTTTCGTCCAGCGAAATGTTCTGATTGGGTCCTGCGTTTGCATTAGGCGGCAGAACACCGGTACAGCTTTCAGCCGCATCACCAACACCGGTTGGAATGGTACCCGTATTGGTAATGTAGAACTTATCCATTTCTGTTCCATCCTCGCGGTAAGCCAGGGTTAGCACATGGCTGCCCGCTGATAACGGAAAGGTCAGTTCAGTTCCATTCGGTGCATTATCCCATTGATAGGTAGACCCCCCGTCAATCTGATTCCACATTGTCCAGGCTCCGATATCCATTTTTACATAGTACGAATCATCATCAGCACTAGGTACGCGAGAGCGCACCCAAACTGTATAGGCTCCCGAGTCGGGTACTTCAAATTCAAGAACTACATGATCGACGCTATCCTCCGAAGCGCTTGAAGTACTGTTGTTTCCAGGGCTGATTTCAAGGTAAATGCCATTGGAAGCGTCTGCATTCGTAAGAATGTCCCAATTTGATCCAACCTGCGCACATTCGGCTTCGTACCATTGATGTACTTCGGACAGGCCTTCCTGCAGATTTACAGTTACCGTTACGCTATCGACATCGATGGCCCCGTCGCTGTCAGTGACAGTGAGAACTATGTTGTGTACTCCTGTGTTTATGGATATTTCAGGAGCTATGCCTGTAGCGATCTGGTTGCCAGCTTCTGACCAGGTGTACATAATGATTGATCCATCGGAATCGCTGCTTCCCGAACCATCCAAAGTATAGAGCTCAAATCCGTTACCGTCCGAATCAGTGAGGGTAGAATCTTCTCCTGCATTGGCAACAGGTACGAGATTGTTTAGGCGTCCACCATGATCGGGCAAAGTTGTAAGGGTTGTAAGACTCATAGCATCGAGACTTAGCGTGAACAGTCCTCCTACACTGCTTACCAGACTATCGTTCGCAACATTTTTAGTTTGTGAGGTTACAAATTTCGTATAAGTATGATCGGTACTATTGAGAATTTCAAAGTCGATTGATACGGGTGAAGCATTGCGGTTCAAAGCCACTATCACAAGGTTTGTATCCTTTACATAGGCCGAAACATCAACGTTAGAAACGGCACCGGTTGAAACTCCAACACGAACCGATCCGGGACGAATGAATTTGGTGTACTGAGACATCATATATCCCCTTTTAAGAATGTCGCCTGCGTTGCTGATAAATCCTGTTTCGTTAATGGCATACCAATATACATAGGCATTATAGTTAACCATCATGCAATCGTGAATTTCTTTGGCGGTTGCCATATCTGAAGAATAACTGGTTCCGTTTACATAATGCTCAGTCATCCACACTTCTTTTCCCTTATCGCGGGCGAGGGGGTAATCGGCAATGCCCCCAGTTCCATATAAATGTCCTCCGATGATATTCACATGGGGTTCAGCCTCCGCACTATTGAGAATAGGGTCGGTAAAGGCATGGTTAAAGCTGAGGGATTCAGATGCCAAAGCTTTAGTTGAGGTGATTTTGCTGCCACTTTTAGAAAGGAAATTTACAAAGTCCAGAGGATCCCACCCACAGGAAGTGTAATCCGGTAGCCAGTCGGGTTCATTCTGCAGTGAAACAGCATATAAAGGTGCACCATTATCTGCCATATATGTGGCAAAGCTGTCGAGGTAGTAGGCAAATGCATCGTAGTATGCTGTGTCCAGCTTTCCCTTCACAGTACTGCTATTTGTCTTCATGTAGGCCGGAGGACTCCAGGGACTGGCAAACACCAGTGCGCCATTTTCGGTAGCACGCACAGCACCGGGGAGTTCAATCGGAAACTGGGTGGAATCGGTTGGAACCGGTACACGCAGTATGGTCAAACCAATTTGTCCAGGCTCATTACCAAAGATTTTATCGATCTGGTCGTCAGTCAGTTCAACTCCCCATTCGGGAGAATGAGCACCACCAAACCCCGTGATGGTTTGTTTAAGATCGTTTACATCAACGCTAATGTCCTGTGCTGAAAGTTTAACAAGGGCGAAAAACAGGAGGGTAGTAAAACTAAATCGGTTCATAGTGCTTATCTTTTGGATTAAAATCTGTTGTATATTTTGAAGTCGTAATATTTAAATGGACTGAAAGAATATTTAAAAGTAAAAAATACTTTTATATTTCTCAAGGTTTAAAGTCAAGTCTGCTTTTTGTGCTTGACAAGATGTCAATGCAATAGTTAATAAAAGTTAGTTGAAAATTTTTCTCATTGTATATCTTTTTAAGATTACTGTATCTTGGTCGTATGTTTAATTACCGCCAATTTTCGTTTCGCCAATATGAGGCGTAGGCGTTGCATCGTATTGTTTTTGATTGGCAAGATAACAAAAAGCGCATTACGTTCCTATCCACTGTGCCACAAACCAGCCTATGACCTATATTGGCTGTTGTACGCTGGCCATGATGAAATTAACATATTTGACTTCACACTTAGCTCTTAGTCTAATCATTAACCTAACTGAATATGATTGCAATTATAAGTGTTTTATAATCTTTTTAGTTATCACAACATCATCTACATCTATTCTCAAGAAATAAAATCCATCTGAAAATTGGGAAATATCAATTGAGTTGTCGTTTAAATTTCCGTGTAAGATAATGTTCCCCTGAAGATTAAATATCGCATAACTTGCAGTTTCAATATTTCCTGTGTGTTCTATATTTATTATGTTATTTGCAGGATTTGGAAAGATATTTAATTTATTATCCGTTATGTTGAAATCATGTATTCCTGTAGGCTTAAGCTCTTCAATGAATGAGGTTGATACCCATAAAATTTTCGAAGGTATCGTGGTTGGCCAGCCTTTTCTTCTTGTAAAAAGAAGGTATTTTCCATCAGGAGAAACAGATGGTACAAACTCCCATTCGACTGTATTTATTTTTGGCCCTAGATTAATAGGATCTGTCCATTTCCCGTCGGTTTTTTTGTAACTTATATACAAATCGTATTGTCCATAACTACCAGATCTATTGGAAGAAAATATAAGGTAATCCTCGTCAGGAGAAATATAAGCTTCTCCTTCATTACTTGAAGATGTATTTATAGGATATTCCATAATTGTGGTTTCTGAATAATTATTATTCTGAAGCTCGGAATAGTTTATATTACCATCTCTTGAAAAATAAAGTGTGTTTTCATAAGATACTGAAGGCTCACTTTCATGGGATGTGCTTATTGGTTCAGGTATTCGAATCGGATCATTCCATATTTCGTTTTCACATTCAGCATAATAAAAACTTCCCCCGACACCAGGTGTTTCTGCTCCGACTAAATAATATCTGCTGGTATCCGGAGAAAAGAACAATCCCCAACTTGCATATAATGAATTTAAGAAATCAGGTTTAACTGGATCTGACCATTGGTCATTTTCATATTTCGTATAAAATACGTTGAAAATATCCCAATTGCCGTTTGTTACCGTAAAACAAAATTCATTTCCTTTTGGCGAAAAGCTTGAATTTTGAACAAATCTGCTATCGGTCGAAATAAAATCAGGGGCAAAAACAATGGCAGAATCGCCCGGTGGTGTTTGTCCGAAATAATCAATATCGGTTGGCTGACCTATTCCTTTCAATATAGACAGAAAAGTAAAAAGTATAATGTGTGTCTTTTTCATGAATGTTGGGTTTAACTCATAAATTAAATATAAACCGAAGTTTTTAGACAAACTTACGTAATGATTAAATTACAATCATTTGCCGCTTAACAATATAAATAATAATCAGAAATATTCCATATCAAAGGAATTTGGAAACAGAAGAGAACCAAACAAAAAAAGGCCGTCTCTTTCGAAACGGCCTTTCATATATTCATAAAAGAATTCTCTTACCTCAATGCAGCCTGTGCAGCAGCCAAACGTGCAATAGGCACGCGGAAAGGAGAACAACTTACGTAGTTCATTCCAGCTCTTACACAGAATTCAACGGATGATGGTTCCCCACCATGCTCACCGCAAATACCTACTTTTAGTTTAGGATTCGTGCTTCTTCCTTTCTTAATTCCTGTCTCTATCAGCTGACCAACACCTTCCTGGTCTAATACCTGGAATGGATCATTTTTCAGTATACCCTTTTGAATGTATATAGGTAAGAATTTACCAGCATCATCACGTGAGTAACCAAAAGTCATCTGGGTTAAGTCATTGGTACCGAAAGAGAAAAATTCTGCTACTTCAGCAATATCATCTGCAGTCAATGCAGCCCTTGGAATTTCAATCATGGTCCCAACCATATAATCTATCTTATCACCTCTTTCAGTAAATACTGCTTCAGCAACTTCTCTTACAATCTTTTCCTGTAATTTCAATTCTTTTACAGTACCAATAAGCGGGATCATAATTTCAGGAAATGTTTTAACTCCTTTTTTCTTCAGATCCATAGCGGCCTCAAGAATTGCACGTGCCTGCATTTCTGTTATCTCCGGATAGGTATTTCCTAAACGACAACCACGATGCCCCAGCATAGGATTAAATTCGTGCAGGTCTTCTACTTTCTGCTTAATAATTTCTACAGAAATTCCCATTTCATCGGCCATTTCTTTCTGGTTGGCTTCCTCGTGAGGAACAAATTCGTGCAAGGGTGGATCAAGCAAACGAACTGTTACAGGGAGTCCCTGCATCGCTGTAAATACATCAGCAAAGTCCTGACGCTGTATGGGAAGAAGTTTAGCCAGTGCAGCTCTTCTTCCGGCCTCGTCGTCGGCAAGTATCATTTCACGCATACGAATCAATCGTTCGTCTTCAAAGAACATATGTTCTGTACGACAAAGACCAATACCCTGTGCGCCAAAATCGCGGGCTACTTTACAATCTCTTCCGGTTTCAGCATTGGTACGCACATCAATTGTTCTGTATTTGTCGGCCAGTTTCATTATTTCTCCGAAATCACCACTCAATTCAGGATCAATGGTAGCTATTTTGCCTTCATATACTTCACCGGTTGAACCGTTCAGAGAGATCCAATCACCTTCATTAAATGTTTTTCCGCCTGCAGTAAGTGTTCTTGCTTTTCCATTAATAATACATCCACCGGCACCAGAAACACAACATTTACCCATTCCACGTGCAACAACAGCAGCATGAGAAGTCATACCACCGCGTGCGGTAAGAATACCTTTGGCGATATCCATACCTTCAAGATCTTCAGGCGAAGTCTCAATACGAACCAATACAGTAACAGGAAATTTCTTTGCTTCATCGGCATGGAATACAATCTGACCGGTAGCAGCACCCGGAGATGCAGGAAGTCCTTTTGCCAGAACGTTTGCACTCTTAATGGCTCCCTTATCAAATACAGGGTGTAAAAGCTCATCCAGTTTGTTAGGTTCCTGGCGTAGTATAGCTGTTTTTTCATCGATCATGCCTTCTTTAAGCATTTCCATGGCAATTTTTGTCATAGCAGCAGCAGTACGTTTACCATTTCTTGTCTGAAGCATCCAGAGCTTACCATCCTGAATGGTGAACTCAAGGTCCTGCATATCTTTGAAGTACTTTTCAAGCTTTTCCTGTGTATCATCCAGTTCTTTGTAAGCAACTGGCATATATTCTTCCAGGGAAGGATATTTTTCTGCTCTTTCAGCTTCTGAAACACCGGCAAGTACTGCCCAGCGTAAAGAACCTTCTTTGGTAATCTGCTGTGGAGTTCTGATACCGGCAACAACGTCTTCACCCTGTGCATCGATAAGGTATTCACCATTAAAGATGTTTTCGCCTGTGGCAGCATCTCGTGTAAAGGCAACACCGGTAGCGGAATTTTCACCCATGTTTCCATATACCATTGCCTGCACGTTAACAGCAGTTCCCCATTCTTCAGGAATCTGGTTCATTGCTCGGTAATAGTTTGCTCTTGGATTCATCCAACTGTCAAATACTGCACATACAGCACCCCAAAGTTGTTCCCATGGATCGGT
>CAYWBC010000129.1:0-9735 GCA_964456285.1 uncultured Bacteroidales bacterium | reverse complement strand
TTACCAGAATAAAATGGCTTTTTCTCTTTAAGAGACAGGGTCTGTAAAACGTAAATCTGAAAATATGTGAATTATGTAACTTATTATCAATATAATATAACACTTATGGTATAAGGCAACTCTACCTTTGATTCGTGATAATTTATTACCATCATTATAATAATAAACATGAAAAATATACCAAGAATTAAAATTGCCGTGGTGTTTTTCGTGGCTATTCTTATAACTGGTACCAGCGTGAATGCACAACAAACAAAAAGTGACGTATTTAAACTAGCTGATGAAGCTATGCAAAATACAAAAGAAATGAAAGCAAATATGAAGGAGATCAACCAAATGAATATTAGTTCAGTAGGACATGGGGAAAATAATCCGATTGCCATAATGAAACTAAAAAAGGGCGTAGAAGAAACCGTCGTATTGATATTATAATTAAACCAACGTTTTAATTTAATTTCTAACAGGAACTAATTTCTTATCAGAATTAAATTAAAAATTCAAAAGCTCACTACCCCTATTTCCTGGGAGTGGGCTTTTTTTTAATAAGCTCTAAAATTATATGTATGAATGATGTAACTAATTCACATAATTGTGTAATAGAATTTCACTGAGGTGGTTATATCTTTATATCGTGGAAATTTATCCACACACATAAATTCAAAAAATGAAAAATCCATTTTTGACATTTTCTTTATCCTTGATATTGATTGGAGCCATGTTTAGCAGCTGCCAATCTTCAGCTGTAAAGGAAGATAAAGCTCTTGAAAAAGTTCAGGATGCTAAAAACGATCTATCGAAAGCTCAAAGTGATTTATTAAGAGTGCAGCAAGATACAGTAACTTTATATCAACAGTTCATAAATGAATCTGAAGAAAAAATTAATACCTATGAAAAAAACATTGCAGAACTAAAGGCGAAAATTGCTAAAGAAACAAAGGGAAAAAAATCTGTATACGAAAAGAAATTAGTACAACTGGAACAAAAGAATAGGGAATTAAAAGCTCGAGTTGTCGAATACAAGGACAATGAACTTGAAGATTGGGACAAAAAACAAGTTGAGTTCAGAAAAGACCTGGATGAACTTGGTAGTGCAATAGCTAACTTTTTTGTGGAAGAAGATTAAATGGGCTCTCTTTATTAATAATGAATAGAACTTTCTAAAAATGAATTAAGAATTAAAAAATCATGAAAAAAACAATTTTAAAACACTTAACCGTAACAGGTTTTGTTAAAGGAGCTAACTTAACAAATTGTGAGATGCTGGAGAATAAACTCGATTTAGCAAAAGATAAATTAAAACTTGCTAAAAAAGAAGTGTCCAAAGCCAAGCAAGAATTAAATCTTGCCATTGAAGAAGCACTAAAAAAAATTGAAACTGATAAAATGGAATTAAAAAGTATTAAGAACGAAGAGGCTGACGTATCAACATTTTCTGCGGTATTCGGAACAGAACAAATAAAATCGAAATACGATGAAACAATGACCGAATTGGAAAAAAGAAAGAACGAAATGAAGAAAAGAATTGAGGAATATAAGTCAGATGGGTCAGAAAAATGGGAATCATTTAAACATAAACTAAATCATGATCTGGAAGAACTTGGCAAAGCCCTGAAAGGTTTTACCACACATACCGAGTAAGCATCTGAACAATTATTTTTAAAACTTCATCAAGTCATCATTTATGGTTTGCATTTGCAGTCTTAATTGTTCTAATCAGTATATTTTTCGATTATAAATTATCAAACAAAAACCAGGTACAGATTATTTAAGATAATTAAAAATAATACAAAATGAAAACCTCTAAAAAACTGGGTATTTGGATGGACCATACCATAGCTCACTTAATAGAATTAAAAAATAATACTATTACATCAAAAACAATAGAATCCCTCTCATTGAAAGGCGAAAAACAAAACTTTGGTAAGGATGAAAGTCTGAAATATAATACTGAGCAAGATCAGCTTTCAGAGTATTTTAAAAGACTACGTAATTATATAAAGAGCTATTCAGAGGTAGTACTATTTGGTCCAACCAACGCTAAAACAGAATTGTATAACTTATTAAAGGAGGATAATCATTTTAATAACATTAAGATTGAAATTGAAACAACCGACAATTTAACGGAAAATCAAATGCATGCTTTTGTAAAAGAACATTATAAATAAGTTGGCTGACCTTTAAAATTAAACACAGTGTAGCAAACACAAACACCATTAAAAAATTATAAATAGTGCGCAAATCGCTTTAATCCCGATGAATCGTGACCACAAATTTTCTGCTTTTGTCCTATAATGTTACTGTATCGACTTAGAACTTGTAAGGTTTTGGACAACAAAACCTGCAAGTTTCTTGATCAGGATTAAAGTTGCTTTGGTTGAATAAACAATAATGAAGTTATTAGAAAATTTAAGTTTTAATTTAACATAAATTCGAAAGGGGAGAGGCTGCCTGTTTTAGTGTTGGCAGTAACACGCTTTTTGCGGTAAAAAGGAGCGGAATGGTGGTGATAATTTAAATATATGTAGTATCACAAATTGGAATAATTTAAACAACTATAATACTTATTCAAAGTATGGATTTATTGAGTGTACCAGATATGAGAGATTCCACAACGTATCAAACAATAACTCAAAACCTTTGTCGTATTATTGATCAGGGACTTTATGGTATGTATAAAATAGCAGATTTTATTCTTCCAACCTCCTTGCAGCATACAACCCTATTGTAGTACCTGTAAATCCGAATGAGTTAGCAGTGGATAAATAATATGCATCAACGTTCTCGATCAGGAGTTTCCAATCCGAATTTCCCAATGTATAGTAGAAATCGAAATATTTGCCTTTTGAGATGACCTTCAACTTTTCAAACTTTTTGGCTTTTACAATATTTTCGGCTAGAACATTTGCTCCTGATTCGGAAATCTTTTTAAGGCTAATTTTATATTTCTTACCAAATTTGCTAACTGAAAGAAAGTATTGGTGAGTCTCGTCTTTATAGAGAAGTATACCCGATTCGTCCATATCATCGGCAGGAGAGAAGTGAGTTTTTGTCTCACATTCGAATTCATGATGCTGAATTCTTCGGGTTACAAAAGCAGGGGTTTTTGTTTCTGATGCATTGATATCAGAACATGTTAATGTTAGAAAGCCCTTTTTCTCTTCCAATGAATACAAATCCTTCGCTGCTGATCTTAAAGTAAACCACTCCATTTGAAGTTTTGGAGAATTGAAATCATCTCTTATCTCAAAGTTTCCAAACCTAGCATTTGGATCACGTTTAATCCCTTCCTTCTGCACAATCATTGGAATTTCTTCTGCTCCTTCTGTTAAGTAAGGAAAGTTATCCATACTCCACCTTACCGGCATGAGGAAAGTTTCGCGTCCAAGATTCTCAAACTGATTATTGAGAGGACGACAAGCTAAAAACACCGACCACCATTCGCCCTTTTCATCCTGGATTAAGTCGGCATGACCAGCACATGTTATGGGATCCTTGCGCTTTGGATCAAGATGCCGTTGGGTAAGTATCGGATTTTTTTTCCAGGGAATGAATTTGTCCATTGGAGTACTTCCTCTGAGAATAACCTCTGAATGCATTGGACCAGTACCCCCTTCAGCAGACATGAGATAAAAATGTCCGTCAATTTTATACATATGAGGTCCTTCAATCCAGATGGGTTTCTCTTCCGGACGAATCCCTCCGTCAATAAGGATTTTCTCCGGTCCGATTACTTTTTCCGTTTCAATATCGAATTCCCTGATGCGTATAGCCCTATGCCCACTATATTTAGGCGGTCCGTCCGGTTCATCGTTATTAAGAATATATGTCCTGCCATCCTCATCAAAAAAGAAAGAGGGATCAATTCCATGCACTTCGGGTAACCAAACTGGATCAGACCATGAACCAAAAGGATCTTTAGTCTTAACAAAAAAGTTACCTCCCCCTATGTTGGTAGTAATCACGTAATAGGTCTCATTATGTGGATTATAACTAATTGTAGGTGCAAAAATACCCTGACTTGTTGTTTGACCATCCAGGTTCAATTGCGAAGGACGATCTAGTACAAAACCTATCTGTTTCCAATTAACCAGATCATTACTATAGAAAATTGGTACACCAGGATAGTAAATAAAAGTAGATGTAACTAGAAAATAATCTGCGCCATTGTTGCAAATACTAGGATCTGAATTCCAGCCAGGCATAATTGGATTGTAAAAGTAATCTTCTCCGGGAAGTGGATTGTTTTCGTAAAACTTGTCTGTCCCTTTGTAAGTAAAATAATCAAAATGTGCCACGGCTAATTTAGACGAACCCGTTTTAAATTTAGAGCAGGATAATTGAGAGAGTATAACCGTAAGACTAATTAGTAGAATTATTGAAAAACTACTTATTGTTTTATTACTCTTCATTACAGTATTAGTATTTGTGTTGAAACTGTTTTGCTTTTAGTATTCATTTCTGTGATCAATCGATAAAACAATTATATAATCTGAGTTTGTTGAAACAGTATATTATTTTCTTTTGATGTAGGTACAAAATGACATCATCAAATTTATCCTTCATTTATTCAGATGTGATTATCAATGCGTAACAGAAAATGGCATAGGAGTAACATTTGCAACATGAAGTAGTTAATTGTAAGGAAAAGAGATACTTCCATGAAATTTATCAGGTTCGAGAAATATCTTATATTGAATTATTTATTTAGTATAGTTACTATGCAGTGAAAAGTGGGTATGTATAATGTAATAGACTAATTCCTTTGTTCCTTAATAAATTGACTGGGTGTCAGATTAAAATGCTTGCTAAATGTTTTTGTGAAATTGGATGCTTCAGAAAAGCCAACACTATAGGCGACCTCGGCTATTTGCATATCGGTGGAAACCAACAATTGAGCAGCCTTATTCATGCGTATTGTGCGGATATAATTAAATACTGTTTGGTTTGTCATTGCTGCTACTTTTCTGTAGAGCTGCATTTTGCTCATAGCCATTTCAGATGCCAGTGCAACAGGATTAAAATCGGGATTGTCAATATTTTCTTCGATGTTAGTGTTAAGCTTGTCAATGAATTTTGCATCGGTTTTGTTTGTTGCAATAGTTGAAAAATCAAAATCTATACTATTCCTGAACAATTTTTGCAAGTTACGTCTTTGCTCAATCAGGCTACTTATCCTTGTTTGCAATAAGTTTGTATTGAATGGTTTAGTGATATAAGCATCAACTCCTATCCTAAAGCTATTCTGTTTTATTTCTTCTGAATACCTTGCTGTAAGAAGAATGACAGGAATATGACTGGTTCGGATATCATTTTTTATAAGTTTACACATTTCTATCCCATCCATTTCATCCATCATTACATCACTTAGAATCAGGTCGGGGATACTCTCAATTGCTGTTTTCAAACCGTCTTTGCCATTTGATGACTCCAATATAGTGTAGTTCTTACTCAACTCACCACAAATAAAGTCCCTTAAATCTTTATCATCTTCAACAATTAATATAAGCGATTTGGAAATTGAAGCTTTTTTTTCGTCACTGTTTTCATCTATATCATTATCATTTGAAATATCCTCAGAATTCTTCTGTAATTCTGCATTTACAGCGGGTATTTCTTTAATAACCGGAAATTTTACTGTAAAAACGGAGCCAATACCTTCTTTACTCTCTACCGATATTTCTCCATTTTGCAATTCAACAAGCTCTTTTGTTAATGAAAGGCCTATTCCACTTCCCGCACTTCCAATGGGTTTATTCTTTTTTACCTGGTGAAAGGGCTTATAAATATTCCGTATTGATTCCTGTGGAATACCATAACCAGTATCAGATATCTTGATTAAATAATTAGCAGTTTCTATTGCTGTATCAGTGGCTTCATCTTGTTTCAAAATAGAAATAGTAACATTGCCCTTGTCAGGTGTATATTTGAATGCATTTGACAATAGATTAAAAATAATCTTTTCCATTTTATCGGCATCAAAAAAGGTATTTAGGCTCTCCACTGATGATTGGTAAGTAAAATTTATATTTCTCTTCTCTGCAAGGGTTTCAAAATTTGCATAAACTTTCTTAATAAAATCAATCACATCACCCTGTGACCACTCTATTTTAAGATTACCCGTTTCAATTTTTCGCATATCAAGCAATTGAGTAATGAGCCTTCTAAGTCGCTGAACATTTTTATGAATCAACTGATAATAAGACTGAGTCTTATCTTTATCAATATTTCCACTTATCAATAATTCTAAAGGAGCGGAGATTAGAGTTAAAGGAGTACGTAATTCATGGCTGATATTTGTATAAAACCGCAATTTCAGCATATCCAGTTCATGTATTCTTTTAGCATTCATTCTTTCCAGTGCCAGGGTGTGCCTTTTCTGTTCTTGATTTAAAAAATACCGATAACTATAGATAATGATTAAAGTAATCAGGATGATATAGGTTAAATATGCAAAAGCAGTTCTCCAATAGGGTGGTTTAACATGAATTGGCAATGAAATCTCCGCAATATTCGATTTTTGTCCTGATGTAAATGATTTTACCTTGAAGATGTATTTTCCAGGCTTAAGGTTGGTGTAGGAAATTTTACGTTCATGATTCAGTTTATTCCAGGAATTTTCCAGTCCTTCCAGTATACATGAATATAAAATCTCTTTCTGGTGTTTGAAGTTCAGGTCTGCAAACTCAATTGTTATATAGTTTTGATTGTATTTTAAGGTAACTCCATCTGCAAAACTGATATGTTTATTTAATGGAGATTTCTTTTGGCGGATTGGCACTTGCTCATTAAAAAGTTTAAAATTAGTAAAGATCAAATTTGATTCAATTTTGCTCGGAATGATAGCATACGGATTAAAATAGGTTATACCCTTATTTCCACCGAACAACAATAAGTCAGGAGCTTCGCAATTGGATCTGTAGAAGAAATCATTCGACAATAATCCATCTTCAGTATAATACATGTTGAATGTATAACTTTTAGGATCAAATCTGCACAAGCCATTATTCGTGCCTAACCATAAAATGCCCAGCGAATCTTGTGAAATTGAATTGACTATATCGTCGTGAAATCCATTAGAAGAATTATATTCTTCAAAAATGCCTGTTTTCACATGCAGCAGACTTAAACCTCCATCCTGGGTAGAAAACCAGATATCACCCTCTAAATCCTGGTGAAGATCTAATATTTGTTTTCCTTTAAGTGACTCCCCTTTTGAATTTTGAAAGTTACTCTCAAACCGATAAGTGCTATTCGACAGTATTATTTTATTTATTCCTGCAAGTGTACCTACCCAAATTGTCCCATTATCATCCTCCAGCAAACTCATGATTGTATTATTGCTTAATGTAGAGGCGTCATTTTCATGGTAAAGAAAGTTTTGTACTTTAGCCTGAGCTTGATCAACTTTCGACAATTCTGAATTTTTAAATAAACTAAGTCCGTTCCAGGTTCCTATCCATATATTCTTGTTTCTATCCTCAAGGAGACACATTACAAAGTCATTATTAATAGAATTCTCAGGAAATGAATTTGGAAATCGTCTGTAATTAATAAGACCCAGTGTTGGTTGATTATTATTATCCATATAAAGTCTGATTACACCATCTCCTTCCGTACCCAGCCATAGGTTACCCTCGGTATCCTCAATAACAGCCTGTATTATATGTCCAATCTGGTTACCATGGCTTAGCAGTGGAATGTTGGTAATAGAATGAGTTTTGAAATCATACTTGAGCAATCCATCTCCAACTGAACCAATCCAAAACTCACGGTCATTGTGATTATACAATGCTCTCACTCCTATAGGAAATCCCTGGTTAATTTTTGAATTATATGACTCAGTATGAAAAAAAGCCTGCTTAAGGGTGATTAAATTGATGCCTTCCTCGGTACATAGCCATATTGCCCCATCATCTGTTTCATAAATTTCATAAATAACATCGGAGTTTAGTTTCGAATATTTATCGTTCTTATTGGAAATAAGTATAATATTCTCCTCTTGGGTTAGTGAGTCCATAAGTAATAATCCAACATTGGAGATACTTAGCCAAAATTTTCCGGCATTATCTTTATGTGTATATCTAATCTTGGTATCTCTTAATTGCTCGTTTAAATGAATATTTTCATAGGTGAGATATTCTGTATTGAAAATAAAGATTCCACCTCCATAGCAACTTTGTATAATAATATTACTATCAATAAAAATAGAAGTATTGGCTCCACAAGTATCAAAAACACTGATACTTTGACTCGATACATTAAAGAAACCCATATCGATACCTGTCAAAAACCAGATTGTTCCATCGGGAGATTTTTTTATTTCCTGTATTTCATTCGAGATTAGGTCGGAATTGGATGTATTAAATGTTCTTACTAATTCAAATTCTAAATTATCCCTGTTTTTAATGATAATATTCATTAAACCTCTATCAGAGCCAATCCAAACACTATTTTTTCCAGAAACACAAATACTTTGTACATGTAAATCAGAAAAAGGGATAGAGGCTTTACAGTTTACTGTATCATAGGTTTCCTTTTCAATATTAAAAATAAAAAGTCCCTTATTAGCTCCAATCATAAGTTTACCAGGAGTTATTTCAACAATAGCTTTAACATCTGACTCAGGAAATCCACTTATATTGTTCTTTTTTAGTTTGTATTTAATAAATGCGTTAAGATCAAATTTGTAGAGACCGTTAACCATTCCAAACCATAAGAATCCTTTTGAATCCTGAGCCACACAATTAACCCTGTTCCTGGGTAAACCAAACTCTTCATTAATATCATGTATTACAATATTATTACCTCTGATGGAATTGAATACAAAGCCTAATATCACCGTTGCAATCAAGAAATATCTTTTCATGATAGGTTTTCTACATTAAAGTTGAAAAGGCATACAATCAAGATAATAGTAATCATAGAACCAAATAAAACATTATATTCAAATAATACAAATTTAATCTTAAAAAGAGCAAATCTTCATTACTATGCAGTATATCATTCATTTCTATAAAATCTTTTCAAATATTTTGAATGAATTTGAAATACATTTCAAAATTATTAAATCTAAAATAGATTCCGATCTTAGAACAGTTCGTAATAGTAAAATTGCGAACATGTTACCATGGGATACTAGTCCGATATTCATAAATAATTCTCGACACCTAGCTATTATGTTAATCGGAAAGTATGCAACATTGCCGAACTTTCAATGGGGTGGGATCAGACTTTGAATTTTGGGTTTAAACACCTCGATACCTTCGCATAGGTGGGAGCATATTCGCCGATACCTGATACTTATCCAGCAGATTCCCTGATACCAAATATGGAAGTGGATAGTTCATTAATTGACATTTTATCGATATCGTATGGAAGTATTGATGGGCAAATTTTCATATCTCAAAACACACATAATTATTTAGTCCAGAATGATACCGAACATTATTAGCTGATTGAGGAGGATATAAGGTCATGACCGGTCAATCTGGAATCCTGGTCTGTATCATTTTTCGCAAAGGATTTTTGGAAAGGTTCCACAGATTAATACTTCTGAAGATAATACTATGAGCTCATACAAAAATCAAATCAATTGTAAGCTTTTTTATGATCCATCCTATAAAATTATTACAATACTGGGGGATAATCAATTTGAAAAACTGAGATTCGAAAGAAATTTGTTAAATACTAATTCCAAACAAATACGCCCAATAACCTTTTTAGGCATTCATAATA
>CAYWBC010000128.1:0-9829 GCA_964456285.1 uncultured Bacteroidales bacterium | reverse complement strand
CGAGAGGACCGTGTTGGACAGACCTCTAGTGTACCTGTTGTGGCGCCAGCTGCATTGCAGGGTAGCTACGTCTGGCAGAGATAAGCGCTGAAAGCATCTAAGCGCGAAGCTCCCCTCAAGATGAGATCTCCCTTAAGGGTCGTTCAAGACTAGGACGTAGATAGGCTGTAAGTGTAAAGACGGTAACGTCAAAGCTGAGCAGTACTAATTACCCGTGAACTTTCTTCGTAACACGAAGTATTTAATCTCTCACTCTGAAATATGTTTTTTAAAAAATTAGTTGCTAGTAATTAGTCGCTAGTCACTAGAGACTAGAAACTAAAGACTAGAGACTTAAAAGCTTTAGGTGGTTATTGCAATGGGGTTCCACCTCTTCCCATACCGAACAGAGAAGTTAAGCCCATTAGCGCCGATGGTACTGCGTAAGCGGGAGAGTAGGTCACCGCCTTCTTTTAATCCCGGTTCATAATCTGAACCGGGATTTTTTTTATTCGTAAAATTCAAATTTCAAAAATGAAGTGCATTGAAATTTGTAAGTTGAACGAACTCCCTCATGACCGAAGGGAATAATGCCCGATAGCGAGGTGTATCGGGACAAATGAGTTCAATACTGCGATGCGAGGTAGTTCATTTGGAAAATCTATCACTTAAATATATTGCTATCAAGTGCCTGATTAAATACATGATCAGTAAAGGAAATAGAAGTATTATCCTTGGAAGGTTCATGGATAACTATTCTGGAAACGGATAATGTTTGTTTATTAAAGTGTAAATACACCAATGTAATAATGTTTTTTATCTCATCTTCTTTAGGAATCAGCTTAAGTCTGTATTCATTTGAGTTCTCTTCAAGTAATGCATCATAATTATCATTTGAAAAGATATCTCCACAAAATGAATCCTGGATAACATTATTAAGCTTTTCAATATATTTGTTTTCCCTGATCTTATATTGGATGTCATTATTATTGCCATTAATTTTTAATTTACCTGCATTCACGATTATTGCATACTGGTAGGGATGCAAATATTCCCACCTAATGAAATTTGTGCTTTTAAAATAAAATTTCCCATCTGATTCTATTTGTGCCGACAGATATGAGATATATTTTACCTGCCGAAATACACAAGACAAAGTGCTAACTGAATTTTGTTTTGAACGAAAATCATTGATTACCTTTTGTTTGTTCACAACAGATTTATAATCAGATTCTTGTGAAAATACCTGGAGGATTGAGAAAATAATAAATACAAAAAGTGTAAAAAAAGTATTATACAATTTTTTCATACTTTGCTTAGAAGAATTAGTGAATGATTATTAAATTTCTCCTGATTATATATTAGTATGTTTCTTATTGGTCTATTATTGTTATTCAGAATAAGAGAATCTGCTAATGAGTTACTCTTTAGCATCTTGGCAGATAACCACATTCCAAAAGCTGTTGCGCTATCGTATTCCCCACATAAATGTTTAAAATACAATGAATTAGATGAAGAAAACATTTGATCTATCAATTCATAATATATTTTATCCCCATCAACATCACCATTAACTCCTACAATAAAGTTATCAATATCTTCTGCTTTTAGGCCTGATTTGTAAAGCGTATTTGAAATCCACTCCTTTACATGAATGATATCATTCAGGCGATGTATAATATTTACAAGCTTTATTTGAGCATAATTATTAAGGGATTCTTCATTTGAAATTACAAAATAAGTAGTTCCTTCTCCGGGAACACAAGCACTGGTTTTACTCTTTAAAATATCAAGATTCATGCAAGTATCAGTTTTAAAAAGGCCAACCTTTTTCTTTAGTTCATAATTCTCTTGTGTTATTTCATCAAAGCCGCCCACCAAAATTCTTTCGGCTTCATTTTCTTTTATGAGCAAACTGGCATCAAGAAGAGCACTCTCAAAAGAGGTAGTTTTATGTGCATACAAAACATTGTATCCCTTGCAGTTGTATTTTAAAGCTATACTTGCACCTATCGAATTATGTGTAGATTGTACGAAGGCAGTTGGCGTGACCAAGCCTTCTTCTGATGTTAAAACATTATTTAAAAATTTTTCAGTATCTTCTACACAGCCTAAGCCTGTCCCAGAGATAATTGCATCAGGCTTTTCAATTTCAGCCTCCCTGATTGCTTCTTCTGCACAAGCCACTCCCATTTTAATTATCCGGCTCATGCGTCTTCTTGCCAAGGGAGCAAAATAATTTTTAAAATCTGGTAGCACACATTTTAACATATCAGTATATGAAATGATGTCTACCGGAATATCTTTTCCGGGAAAGGTATCTTGGGGAGAGATAGATTGTGCTGACCTAATATACAATGCCATATTATACTTTCGAAAAAATTAATGTTGTGTCATTACCTCCGAAACCAAATGAATTTGACATGACATGTTGAATATCTGAATTCTCAACCAGTTTGGTAACCGGGCATATTCCCAGTTCATCCATTGCTTGCTCAAAGTGTAAATTTGGATAAATAAGTTTTTCCTGAATTGATAATGCAGATATTACTGCCTCAATTCCTCCTGCAGCTCCCAATGTGTGGCCTGTAAAAGTTTTTGTTGAACTAAACGGAGGGACTTTATTATCAAATGCCCGCAATAAAGCTCTTCCTTCAGAAAGATCATTGTTTTCAGTTCCAGTGCCATGCAAATTTATATAATCAATTTCATGAGAGCCTATATTAGCCTTCCACAAAGCTTTTTGAATACACAAGTATGCTCCTTCACCATCTTCTGAAGAAGCTGTTTCGTGGAAAGCATCATTTGTGTTTGCATAACCTGAAAGTATACAAATAGGATCGTTACCTGTCTTTTGAATTGTTTCTTCTGATTCCAAAATAACAAAACCTGCTCCTTCACCAAGATTTAATCCATTCCTGTTATTATCAAAAGGTTTACATGGTTCCGGTGAAAGAATATATAAACTTTTAAATCCATTGATAGTAAACACAGAAAGAGAATCAAATCCTCCTGCAATGACCCGATCCAATAGGCCGCTCTGAATTAAACGTGCACCATACATTATTGCATTAGCACTTGAGGAACAAGCAGTGTTCAAAGTAGTTGTAAAATGAGTGATTTTCAGATAATCAGCAACCTGATCTGTAATACTTCCACAGCTATGTGATTTAATAAAATCTGTATTTTTATTGAGGTGATGGTAATACCTTTCAGTCTTGTCCATGCCTCCAACTGTAGTCCCTGCAATTAAACCTGTACGCAGTGAATTTGTAGAATCGATTTTCGCTTGTTTATAGGCTTCACGGGCTGCTTTCATTCCCAATAGGGTTGTTCGAGGCAGATCAGAATTGGGAGAAAGTCCTAAGATTTCTGTTAATTGTGAATTAGTGTATTTTACCTCACCAGCAACATAATCATTCCGATATTTCGTATCAAGTATTGAAATGTTTCCAATTCCGGACTTCTGTTGTTTTAAAGATATAATTGTTTCTTCAACATTGTCTCCAATGGCTGAAACAATGCCCATTCCGGTAATGAATATTTTACCAGACATTATAAGGTATAATTATTTATTCCGATTATCAGAAATGTACTTTGCCATGGTTTCGATTGACTCGAATATTTTTTTCCCTTCTGCAGGATCCTCAATCTTAATACCATACTCACGTTCCAATAATACGATAAGTTCCAGAGCATCTATGGAGTCAAGACCAAGGCCATCACCAAATAATGGATCTTTTTCGTCAATATCTTCAGGATTAATATCTTCAAGATTTAACTGTTCTATTACCTGCTCTTTTAATTTTGCAATCAGTTCATCCATTGTTTACTGTTTACCTTTGTGAATAATAAGTTTTAATAAGGTGATGCTAAATTAGTACAATTAGACAGTTTGACAAACAGAAGTTTTAAATCAGGAAGATTTGTTTACTCTTGATGCAAAAACAGGTATGATTTGAAGTGCTTTAAAACAGGAATTATCTATTTGCCTGATATTTTCTAAAGAACAAACTCAGCATTGTACAGCATACATAAAAAAGAAATAGCATTGTAAATTCAGGCAAGATTTCTTTTAAGCCGGCACTTCTTAAGAAAACATTATAATAACCCTGAATACTCCAATTCATGGGCGATATTTCACTAATGGTTCTCATGGCATGAGGCATTACCGTTACTGGAATCCAAACTCCACCAATTGCGGCCAGAATAACGGTTGATACAGATCCAAAAATTGAAGCCTGAGTTTGAGTTGATGCTATCGTGCCAATTAGAATACCATACCCGGTTGCAGCGAAAGAACTTGCCAAAGTAATAAAAAATAAGGATGTCCAATTTGTTACCTGCAGCCTTGGCATATCTAACAGTGGAAGAAGATATAGGCCGATAAGAATTATTAGCAGGGCCTGAATTAAACAAATTACTATAAATACTACAAGTTTTCCTGTAATGATTGTTAGATATGATACTGGTATTGTCTTTAGTCTTGCCAGACAACCATCATTGCGTTCTTTTATTATGTTACCTGCAATGGGTATGCAAATTAGGAACATTCCGAATATTGTCCATGCCGGGACATTGTGTTGTACTGTATTGGGTGTAATTCCTGAAGTGTATTCAGAGACCAATACTTCCTCAAAATGAATAATGGGCTCTTCAGGATATTTTATTATACTGGATTGATTTGTTAATGCATCAATAACTTTTGAATAGGTTTCAAAAATAATCTGAGTTTCTGTTCGAGCGGCAAATTCTGAGAGCTTACTCTTAGCCAGATTTTTGAAACTTTCTTTCGTTATAGGGTCGAAAAATAGTTTAATGCTGGCGGATGATATTTCCAGGTCCTTATCTGAACTAATAGAAAAAGGAAGTTGTTCCTTTACAAGGTGAATGGCTTTTGATTTTATTTTTTGTGTAGTATTCTCGGGGATATAAATTCCTATCTGAAATTTACCCTCAGCAACTTCTTGCCGTGCCTGCTTCAGCATCAAACTATCATTTGATATGTATTCAGTAACACTG
This sequence comes from uncultured Bacteroidales bacterium, assembly GCA_964456285.1. Classification (GTDB taxonomy): domain Bacteria; phylum Bacteroidota; class Bacteroidia; order Bacteroidales; family UBA10428; genus UBA10428. Next base: position 4,828 of record CAYWBC010000128.1, on the reverse strand, counting down.
AAAAGATCTGATTTTTTAATCCCATTTCTAAATGAATAGCCTAATGAATCAATATCAGAATCAATAATGACAATTTCGATTTTTGATTCAAAAATATTTTTAAAACTCCTGTCCTGAATAAGCGTTATAACGATCACTAAAGTTATTGGCATCAAAAATAAGAGAGCAATGCCTTCAATGTCACGCAGCAACAACAAAGACTCTTTATATATCGAAATAATAAGTCTTTTCATACTTCACGAAGGTTTTTCCCAGTTAACTTAAGCAATACATCCTCCAGGGAATCACAGTCCATTTGTTCGTTGATTAGTTGTCCTGGACTTCCAGTAGTTATTAGTTTGCCATCATCAATTATTCCAATCCGATCACAAAGTTTCTGAGCATCATCGATTAAGTGAGAAGTATAAATTAAAGTAGTTTCTTTCGATTTCAGCTCCAATAAAAACTCACGGATCACATTTCTGGTTTGGACATCAATTCCGGCAGTAGGCTCATCAAGAAATAGAATCTCAGGATTATGAAGTACACCAGCAATAAGATTGATCCTGCGTTTCATACCGCCTGAGAAATTTTTAATCTTTTGATTTTTGTAACTGGTAAGACTTAAACGATTCAAATAATAGTTGATCTCCTTGTTTAAAACATGCTTCTCAACACCATAAAGCCGACCAAAATAAAATAAGTTTTCGTATGCAGTTAATTTGTCATAAAGAGCTATTTCCTGTGCAACTACACCAATATGTGATTTAATTTCATTTAGATGATGTTGAAGATCTAATGAAGCAATAGTAATTATTCCTGAACTGGGTTTTAATAAACTGCAAAGTATTGAGATTGTAGTTGTTTTTCCTGCACCATTTGGCCCCAGTAATCCAAATATTTCACCTTTAAATATTTCAAGCGAAAGATTGTCAACAGCGGGTTCAACCTTGCCCTTATAGTACTTGGTTAAATTTTTAATTTCAAGAATGACAGGATTATTCATTTAGCGTATTGCTTTTTCTATCTCCAAATATACCTTCTTTTCATCTTCAGCTATTTCGATCAAAAAATTCGATAATTCTTCATAAGTTTCAGTAGTTTGACGTCTTTTACATATTCTTCCAGCTTTTACGGCGAATTCTCTCCATTTGTCTCCCACCTTTGTCATTTCCAATGATAGTTCATTTAGTCTGGGAATCTGGAGTTTTTCAGCAGCTTCCTGAAGAAAAGCAGAAAATAAAAATCTGAATCCTGCCCCGCCTGTGCCAATTTCTTCCTGCATTCGTACAACCTGACCTAAATACTGAGCTGCTTTTTTTTCGCCATATTTTTTTGGCCATTTTTTTATCCTTGATCCCAGGTATTTAATCCCCGTAACTCCAATGATTGGTCCTGGCAATTTCGCCATTTCAAGAACTGTTCTTTTAAGTCCCTTTTTTATTGCACGTTTAAGAAGGATCTTGTCAGGTACACTTTTTATATAATACATTTTCCCTTTTGGTTTACCTATCCCCATGGCGTACCTTACCCTTTTAAGATCATCGCGACTTAACTTTTCTATGTTTTCCATTACCGGATCACTGATAATATATTCTTCATTTTCTTTGCCAATACCAATAATGTTATGAGCATTGAAGTGGAAACGGAAAGCGGTAGGGAAATAAGTAAGATGAAATACTCCAACAACCATTCCAGTAGGGATGCCTTGCTTTAAATTTTCATCTAATGCAAGCATAGCTTTTTCAGGATTTTTGAAACGTTGGCTATGTATTTTAATACCCAGAGCTTTCGCTGTTCGCTTAAAAATTAAGCCCGGCCAGGGTCTGAAGGAAGTCACGGGTATCCCATTAAGTTTAAAAAAGGGCAGGTATGAAAAATAAATTCCGGAACCAATTCCAAATATCATGGGTTCGCTAAGATCAATTCCATGAAATCTTAGAAGGTTAGATATTACACCATTCTCACAATGTGCTGACATCCGGTGCTCAAAATCAATCTTCATTCTAATCAAGTTTGGTTAAATCTTCTTTTTGTTTGAGTCCGAAAGCATAAACATACCTGTCAAGAATTTGTGCGGGCAATTTCAAAAATACTTTTGGATTAAAATGTTTTTTTACTTTGTATCGGGGAAGGTTAACATATGATGCCAGAAGTTTAACATTCATCAAACATCTGATCATGTGATAATAAACAGGACTTTTAATTCCGTTTTGAACCAGTTCTTTGGCACTCTGTATTTTTTCATTTTCAACTTCCCATGCCTGGAGTAACATAGTATTCTTTGGATCCCAACCAATACTCTTTACAGCAACGTATTTGCCATCTTTATCCAAAGCGTATTGAACATCACGGGTTTTTCCCTCAAATAGATTTGCATCATCCTGCGGTACTTCATTTTCTTTCATAGGAATCCATCTAATATAAAGTTGTTTGAATACCGAATATAAGATTTTATACTGTTGTAAGGTGAACAAAAGTATAAGAAAAGCGTGCGCTTTCAGGAATCATCAATAATAAAGTATCACCTTTTTTCAATTCTCCTGAGTTAAATATTTCGTCCAACATAAGGAATCCGGAAGCTGCTCCGACATTTCCAACTTTATGAAGATTAGTAAACCAAATATTTTCAGGAATATCAATATTATTATCAAGCAATGAATTGTTGATGTTGGATCTGAAAAATTCTGAAGAAATATGAGGTAAGAAATAGTTAATATCCGATGCATTCAGGGAATATTTGGTCAATAAATCCTTTAGGAATAAACCTCCTAACCGGGTTACATTTTGTTCCAAAAGTCTGGAATCTTGTTTGAGTGAAAATACAGATTTTTCCATCCACTCATTTGGATTAAGATTTCTCCAGGGAACAAGCTTACCTTTTTCATCCTTAATTCCGCCATAATACATACAAGTTTCAACCTCGTTTGCATATGACCTTATATCAATCCAATCAATTTTTAGTGATAGATTATTCTTTGAGGGAGCATCTTCAATTAATACTGATGATGCTCCATCGGAGAGCATCCATCGTAAGAATTCCTTTTCGAAAGCAATGTATGGATTTTGACCCAAAACTTGGAGATGCTTAGATTCTTCTTCGAAGTTTTTTGATAGTAATGATGTTGATTGTAATTCTGATCCCGCACAAACTGCATTAGAATATTTACCTGTAAGAATTGACATCCAGGCATAATTTAGTGCCCACATTGAACTATTGCATGATCCTTCTGATGACATTACATCTATCGGATCAATACCCAATTCACCGTGTACCATAGATGCATGAGAAGGCATGAACTGATCAGGAGAAGCAGTGCCACAAGTAAGAAGCTGAATATCTTTAATATTGAAAGAATCATTACCCAATCTTCTGATGGATTCTGCAGTTAATTCAGCATTTGTATGAGTAATTTCCCCTCCCTTTTTTAAAGCATAATACCTGCGTTGAATTCCATTGTGTCTGAGTACCAGCGCTTTTGATTTTGATCGCAATCCTCCTATTTCTCCCAGATAGTCTTCCAGTTCATCGTTAGCTATGGGATCATTAGGTAAAAAATTTGAAGTATTTGTAATATAAGCTTCTCTTGCCATGAAATATCACTTTAAACAATTTTTATTTAAAAGAGAAAGTTGTTTATTTTATATCCACACCACTATAATACAAAATTATTTTATTTGTTTGTCTGAAAAATATTAATCTCACTATGGTAAAGATAAATGAAGCAAATGGAGAAACAACAAATATTACAAATAGAAGGTATACTTTAAAAATTCCAATTCGTTTTGTTCTTTCCGGATCATTTGCCTGTCCCTTTTTTAAAACATAAGCCGCAAATTTATCAAAAATCTTTCGAGCATTCTTTTCCATTTTTAAAATATGATATTTAACTATTACTGCTTTTTTATTAATTAAATTTTTTTGAAGGTTTTCCCAATCATTATTTTTTAATGCATCATTTACTATTTCGCCAAATACAGTCGCGTTGGCAATGTCTTTTTTTGAAACTCCAGCTTCAGGTAATAACAATGTTGGCTTTTTGTCTCCTTTTATCAGCCACCTGATTATATTAAATGCTGATATATAATTGCTGCTTCTGTCAGCAAGAACAATGTTTCCAATAAGTTTTGCATTCAATTCCCTAAGTTTTCTGGCAATAATTTCCTGTGAACAAATCCACATATTTCTGGATCCTATTATAGTAATGACTTTTTTGCCTGTAAAAAGGCTGATGGTTTCATCTGAACTGAGAAAAGACCACACTGGTATTGAGGGAGAGAGGTACCAGGGTTGATATGCAATAAGAATAAGGTCATAATTAATATCTTTCCTATAACTAAATGGTTTAAGCTTGCAAGGTATGCCTTTGACCGATTCAGGAAAGCAACTAAAAAACTTTCCTCCCCAGGGGAAAGGGTATTCCTTAAGTGGTTTGATTAATTCGTAATCAATATTGATATTATCTGCTTTCTCAATTGGCCGTACGATTGAATCCACAATATCCTTTGTTTGGCCGGATTGTGAGTAATATATTACAAGAATATTTTTCATGTATGATAAAAAAGTTTCACAAACGTAAAATTTTTTTCTAAATCTTCAGGTACTGAATGAGTATTATAACTATTTGAAAAAGAATTTTCAATATTTTAATCCCAAAATTGGATTTTAAAAAAGTAGAAGTAATTCAATAATATCAATTTCAAAACTCAATAAATATACCGAAAGCTGTCTGACTAAATAGAGCCATTTCTGAGAAAAAGAAGAAGTCAATCCGGGATTAGAAAAAAGATGAAAAAAGTTATGAAGAAAGGAAAAAAGCTATTACATTTGCAGCCGCTTTGAACTGAG
>CAYWBC010000127.1:0-9844 GCA_964456285.1 uncultured Bacteroidales bacterium | reverse complement strand
TGAAACGAATACTTTACTCGAAGAAAGACAACAGAAGATTGAAGAGCAAGCGGAGGAGCTAACTGAACAAAAAGAAATGTTGTCAAAAACTAACTTAGAATTGAATGAAATAGTAGCAACGAAGGATAAGTTTTTCTCAATTATTGCACACGATTTAAAAAATCCCCTTAGTTCACTCTTAGGATTTTCAGAACTGCTTTATAAAAATTTGAAAAAATATGATGATTCAAAGAGAAGTTTGATGACGAAAGCGATTTATGATAGTTCCGTGAGTGCATACAGTTTATTGGACAATTTGCTTATCTGGGCCAGGATGCAGACCAATGGAATAAAAGTCAACCCGGTGGAAATTGATCTATATAAACTTATTCATGAGACATATTTACTATTAAAAAATGCAATTAAAAATAAAAACATTGAATTGAGTCTAAACATTGATAAGACCCAGAAAGTATATGCCGATGAGTACATGTTATCTTCGGTAGTAAATAATATTTTATCGAATGCAATTAAGTTCACCCCTGCTGATGGTAAAATAAATATTTCTGCTAATGCTGAAAATGAATATATAAGAATATGCATTTCAGATACTGGTGTAGGTATAACACAGAAAAATCTTTCTAAACTATTCAGGAACGATCAAAATCTTTCCACCGAGGGAACAAACAAAGAAATGGGCAGCGGATTGGGGCTTCTATTATGTAAAGAGTTCATTGACAGAAACGGGGGTAAGATATGGGTAGAGAGCACACCTGGTAAAGGAAGTTCTTTTTTCTTTATGGTAAAGGCTGTTAAATAAGGAAACATAAATTGCCAGAAGGCATTTAAAGGCTATACATCTTATAAATGATTTACTATTTCTGAATCATCATTCAATGATTATTAAAAATCATTTTCATCCAGTATTTGGATAAAGTATAATCCTGTATCTCCGAATGTACTTACGTTTATCCCATAAATCTGTGCTGGCTGGCACAATTTCTAATAAATTTTTTGGGCTGTTTCATTGTTGCACACAACATCCTGAAATGTATAGCTGTAAATTCGATGATCTATTGGTACGTAGATCTTAAAATATTCGGACTGTTGAACTTTAAAATGAATGTCTCCGCTTTCAAAGCTATGCGGGTATACAATGCCCTGTTGCAGTGCTCCATTTAGCCAGTAATCTCCGGCAAACTTAAGGTCGTATATTTTTTCTCCTGATTGCTGGCGGGAAATATCAAGGCCCATTTGAGCCACATCGTGTGTAAAACGGATAGCTTCTAAAACACCATAATCCATATCTCCGTTTATGCCGGCTATTTCAGATGTCACATAAATAGCACCAAAGAATATACTTAAAAGGGTATTGTTCCTTACTTTATCTTTCCTCTCTTCAATAGAATTATCGATACTGTCTAATACCAATTCCGGATTCAGGGCATAGTAAATTCTCTTTTCTGCAAGTGTATCCTGATTGTATCTGAACAAATGAATATCCGCGGGATCAAATTCAAGCGTATCATCGCTCTGATTATCGATAGTCATATCAAATATATACTCACCGTTGAAGTGGCTGTTAAATCCTATGGAAACATAAACCTCATCTTTTGCCTGGTAGGTGAATTCCTGACCACGGTCGACAAAAACATTCTCACTCTCACCCGGAACTAAAATGTGATCATTATTGTCCTGGCAATATAGTACATTGAAATATCCGATAACTGAAATAACAAATAGAAGTAATAATCTTTTCATGGTGACTGGTTTTAATCAATTAAGGCTCTCAAAAAATGTACCAAAGAACATATAATTGTTCAGGAGGTAAGAAGTTGGGGCGGAGCCAAGAAGAATGTTTAATTGTTGAATCGTGTAAGTGTTTAAATGGTATTTCTGGACAGTCTCTGTGTAATTGTAATAGCTTTTAATCCCCGCTGGAAACTGTAATTTTTCCAAGTTAAATTTGTGCAGACAAGGAAAAAAATTCTCCGGGAACTATGGCAAAATGGCCATTCCGATCCCGGAGAAATGCTATTGAATGCTCACAGTTCTGAGCTATTCAACCTGGATGAGATCACCTGTACTATTGTGAACTGCTATTTTGATGTTATCCACACTCAGGCTTTGGCTTTCATCGATCAACATGATCTTCAGTACCTTGGTACTTCCCCGGTTGATCTGTTTGAACTTGTATTTCCATTCATACATAGCTCCGTTTTGCAGGATAAAGCTGCCATCGCTTATTTCTTCCAGTACTCTGCAGAGTGTAGCCGGTATTTGGCCCGATAGTGTAAGATCTTTGACATTTCGTAGGGTATAATTCTTGATTTTGATATTCACCATGGTCGTATCGCCTTTTATAAGTTCCTTTGTTATTTCTATGTTCTCTTCAGCAAGAGTATACCAGATCTCAACAGAAGGCAAAACACTTGCTTTATTGGCAACGAAATAGGTTTTCCCCATCTCAGTTTGTAAAGGGATGTTTGATTTTATGATCCTTGCGTTCTCTGGCAAAACAATCTCAAGCTTTGCATCGTAGGTACCCAAAACCAGCCTGTTGTCATCGGCTTTCTTTTTTTCAAGAAGATAGGGTCTTATTCTTACAAAGCTTGTTTTATCAGATAACCTGCTAATCACTACGTCTCCTTTAAACTGAGTTTCCGTTTTTTCTTTTTGTGCAAGACTCAATTGCATGTCTTGGTCAGGCACAACAGGATTTACAAGGGTAAGTTTCCGCGAAATGTTTCCAACATTTGAAAACTTGTAATTCAGGTTTGTTTTTGCTTCTCTCAGATCAATTGTTCCTGTAACGGCTATTGTGAGATCCTGGTATACGGCCGTTATTGCATTTGTACGGTCAGGAATTTCAAGTTTATCAGGATTTAGTTTTTCCAGCCGGACAAGCTTTTGTTCCGGTGTTTCTTCGGTTACTTCGCCTTTCTTACAGGCCATGGTAATGCTGACGCAACCGGCAATCAACATTATATATATGATTTTTCTCTTCATTTCAGTATAGATTAATGATTAGTCGCAACATTTTGTATCATTCAAATATTCGGAATGAGCTCTGCGTGTAAGCAGCCAGCCCAATCCGCCACCGCAACGATCGGGGAAAGCCCTGTTGAGCACGTAGTTTTGCAGGTTATATTTCCCATCTGTAGAAGGAGGGAATCGCATATTCCATGCAGCAAACATATCGCTTGTAATTCCACTGGGTTTGCAAAAGTACTGATAAATATATCCATAGTCCATGATACGATATGCTCCGTTATACAATACCACATTGAACTGATGCCCCGGAGATGTTACTGTCCAGAGAAAGTCGCGGTCAAATCCCAGAGCCCTGAGTAGCGCATGTCTCATAACGGCAAAATCCTCACAATCGCCATGATATAACATTCCATCGTCATATGCGTTACACCAGTTTGTATCTTTTGCATCAAGAGCAGGCAGCAAGCCCGGAAAATTGTTTGGATTGGTGTAATGAATGATGTAATATGCAGGAACTGTTTCTGCACCGCGGTAATATCCCAGGCCATGATAATCATTTAATACCCATGAATTAATATTGTCCGTGACATATCCCATATTCGAACTAACATACCATGCAATGGCTGCAGCCAGTACATCGGGCATTATATCGTAGTTTCCATCGCCATTGGAAAAAATTACGGCATTGTTGGTTTCATAATCAGGATGAGTACACCAGCAAACAGGTTTTGTGGGAGTATCACCCAATAAGCCAACAACAAGGCATCCGAAGAGATAGCCGGTAATGGCATCATTGGCCGCATCCTGAACCTCTCTCATGTTCAGGTTAAACAAGCGGGCAGGAGTAAAAGTACTGCTGCCTGTTGGCACCTGGAGTGCGCCGCCGATAGAAGGAGGAGGATCGTCGGCGATGCCAAAAGTGGCCCCCGACGATGTGATAGGCAGGATGGAATACCGGAAGTTGTTCTGTCCTGAAGGATCGTCATAGGCCATAAGGGTAAGAAGTGGTCCTTTGGAAGGATGAAATAAATAGGAAATACCACTGCCATCGCCTTCTTGTCCGAATCCCTTTATTGCATAATACCTGCTCCAGTCTGTGGCACGCCCATTGTTCTTTAGGCTCCAGCCAATTTTGTACCTGAAGTTATTCCACAATGGATTATCATATGCCATCAGGATCATATCAAGCTCACCGTCAAGGTTTACATCGGCAATAGCAATATCTGCACCCTGTATGGAACTCCCAACGCCTCCAACATTAATGTTGTTGGTTGTCCAGTTTGTTGAGATCCCGGCTGCATCAATATCCCATCCAATCTTATAACTGAACTGATCTGTTCCGTCTTGTTCATTGCAAGCCATAAGAACCATGTCGGGAGTTCCGTTCTGATTGATATCGGCAATGGCAACACCGGCTCCGCTGCCTTTATCACCAGCTCCTGCAATCTGAGTATAAGCGCCCCAGGAGGAGCAAACTCCTGCGGTATTTATGTTCCAACCAATCTTGTAGCGAAAACTGTTTCCACCGGCCGGATCATCATAAGCCATAAATACTACATCCAGCACACCGTTATCATCTATATCAAACAAACATACTCCTGCACCATTGCCTTCATTGCCAACACCCGGGACAGTAAAAAAGCCTGAAGTCCAGCTTGAAGCTATACCAGTCGTAAAGTTAATATCCCATCCGATCTTATACCGGAAGGTATTTGCTCCGGCAGGATTGTCGTATGCCATAAGCATCATATCGAGCTTACCATTCCGGTTGATATCGCCATAGGCAACACCGGCACCCTGGCCAAGATGACCTACTCCGTTAATTTTAATGTAGGAAGACATCCCCTGCATATCACAATTAACACCCGTTGGGATATGACCAGGAGTAAAAGAGATCAGACTGCCCGCAATGCCGAAAGTCAGAATAACACTCAGCACAACGAGAAATCGTTTTCCTTTGAAAACAGTTTTTTTCTTCATGATAAGATAGTTTTAAGTAAATAGTTGAGAAATAATAAGTATTACATATTAATTGCCTGTACAATTCGTATAGAATGAAAAATATTTCGCCTTAAGATCAATTGATCTGCCTGTATGCTTACAACTAAATTTACAATACCAACTCAAATGGGATTGTATCTGCCATACAATTCATCTTGCTTTTACTGAAAGTCAGCATTTGAACATTTATTAATGTTTAAATAGGAAAAGGTAACCCCTCTGCTTTATAGAAATTTTTCACTGAGAAAATTGGATTTGCTTTGTTGGAAAATGGGAAGTTGGGTTGTTGGTTTATTGTCATGAATTCTCCTGATAATGGTTTTTCAATATTTATCAAAATACAAAAGGTATTAGTCTTTTTGCTTTCTTAGCATAGGATGCATATTCCGGATAGCTTTCCATTAGTGATTTTTCTTCCAATAACATTCTTAGAAATAGTCCGCCAGTAATTAATAATATAGCAATGTAAGTCCACAGAAAAGGAAAAGAAATTAAACATGCCCATGAAAAATAGATGATTGAAGCATATATTGGATGACGAAGCCAGCGGTAAGGTCCGTTTGTAACAAGCTTTCCTATTGTGGTATTTGCTGATGGATGAAAACTGCGCAAACCAAATGTAAAACGCGCCCAAATCATTAAACCTACAGAACAAATTTGTATAGCAATTGCTACTGTATTGTTTGAAAAAATATAGCCTTTTTTAATTAGAATTATTAATCCTAATACAGCAGTTCCATAGCCAAAGAGTGATCCATATTTTATTATTTTCATTTGATTTTTTTGATATTATTCAACATTGGCGGAAGGATTATTATTCTTTTTTATAACGATTCTCAAACTTGTAATTTTTTGATGAAGAATATTTTTTAATGACATTCTTTTTTGTTGTTCCGGGATCGTCACTTAGATAAACAGCTTCATTATTTGTTGACGTTATTTCGAGTACTCTTCCATACTTCTCAGGTAAATTTAACTTTGCAGCATCTTTCCATTCTCCTTTACCAAACACCGCTATTTCTTCTTCCTTCTCTAAAACTCCCTCTTTGTATCGAAGTGTTTTATTAATACCCATAAAGCCTTCACTTTTATAATCTTTGCTGTTAAGGTATTTTTCAAGATTTTCTGTTGCGTCTTTCATAAATCCGGAAGAGTAATTTCTGTCTTGTACAATATAACATTTCAGCTTATTGTCATTTATAAATGCATAGTCAGTATCTTCTCTTATTACAAATTTGCTTGAAACCTCTTCTTCGACAATAGTTTTCCAATGTGAACTTTTGCCCGATGAAACCTTTTGTTGAACATGTACATAGTAATAGGAACATATTCGGTTAGACAGAGGAGAAATAAGGGGATCATCAACAAATTCAACTTTCCCGATAATTTTTGCTATTTCACCACTTTTAAAATCAGCAATTTTTTTTAGTTCCGACTTTCTTAGTTTTCGTCTTATTCTTGCCTTTTTACTAGACAAACGCACAATGACTACAATAGCAATGAATATTGAAAGACTAAAATAGATTATCAGGTGTCCCATTTTTAAGGGAATATATAATAAATCATCTTTTTGTTTGTCGGCCCGGGGGCATATATATTGCTATCTTTTATTCAATTGCTATTGCTATTTTTATTTTACCGATTTTAAGAGAACAAAGTAAAATATTAGATGCCTTAATACCATCCCGAAACAAACCTAAAAATTTTGAGCATGATTTCAAAATTATTGGTTTACACATAGACTCTCAGTTTTCTGTTTATTTAACTCCAATTCATCCTCCCGGATTTTCTACCTTTGCCTTCGTTTAAATTCCTTTCAACGCTCATGCATAAATTAAAGAAGTTTAATTCAACTGATGTACTATTCCTTTCTCTTGCCCATCATATTCATGATATCTATACTTCTTTTCTTGCCCCTGTGCAAACTCTGCTTATTGAAAAACTGTCCATTAACCATACTCTCTTCGGACTGCTTTCTGTTATTCAGCGTGTGCCAAATCTTCTGAATCCTTTTGTGGGTATACTGGCCGACAGAGTGCGTATTCGATACCTGGTAATAGTAGCCCCGACGATTACTGCCATTTCCATGAGCCTGATAGGCATTGCTCCCGGGTATATTTTTCTTGCTGTTCTTATGCTGGTTTCAGGATTAAGTTCCAGTATGTTCCATGTTCCTACCCCGGTTATGATCAAACGCATTGCCGGAAACAGAACCGGCCGTGGAATGAGCTTTTACATGGTGGGAGGAGAGCTGGCACGTACCATTGGTCCGATTATAGTTGTGGGTGCTATTGAACTCTGGGGTTTTGAAGGTATTTTCAGGCTGATTCCCATGGGACTGGTTGCCTCACTTATTCTGTATGTGCGTTTCAGAAATCTTGATTTGCGCAAAGATTTTACCGAGAGACAAAGGGCAAAAGATTATACTGCTTCGCTGCGTAAATTCTTACCGCTGCTGATCATCATTGTAAGTATCACCTTTACCCGTGGATTTATGAAAAGCTGTTTTACGTATTACCTGCCGGGATTTATGGAAGAAACGGGCCATTCGAGATGGATAGCCGGCATTTCCCTGTCGGCAGTTTTTCTGTCGGGTACAGCAGGCACCTTGCTTTCAGGAACTATATCAGATTATATAGGACGGAAAAATACCCTGCTGATTTTTGCCGTTGTTTCACCTTTATTAATGTGGCTGTTTATTCTTGTCGGTGATAAGTTTACTTTTCCCATTCTGCTGCTGGCCGGGTTTTTTCTGCTGGCACCTACCCCTGTTATCCTCGCAATTATTCACGACAGGAAAACCAAACATTTGCCATTCATCAATGGCCTTTACATGACCAGCAATTTTCTTATCAGCTCGGTTTCCACTCTTATTACCGGTTACTTTCTCGATACCCTCGGAAACGAACTTACGTTCAAGATCTCTGCCATGATTGCCTTTCTGGCTATTCCGGTGGTTTTGTTTTATAAAGAAGATAGTTAGGTGGGTGCTGGTTGCAAACGTCATCACGAGGGAGGAGGAACGACGACTGCGGTGATCTGGCTTCTTGGGTTTTTGGGTGTTGGGAAGATGAGAGGGTGAGAAGGTGAGCAGGAATGCATTCTGCAAAGTTTTGGCATTTTGAAAGCCCTGTAAGGGCGTAATATTGATAGCCCCGGGGTTTAACCCGGGGATAAGATGCACCCTGGGAAAGCGTTTCAACTGTCTACTTCAATCGGAGTGTTGACCTACCATGAAACACAAACAAACGGCCTCAGAAAGTGCTTCGACTAAGCTCAGCAGGACGATGAGGGTTGTTGGGTTGGTCGGGTATAGGTTACAAACCTGCGCCATATTGGGTTTTTCCTTTGCCGGTCGTTCCAGGAATTTGTAGCTGTTGGGGAAGATATTTTCGGTAATTTTTGAAAAATTTTTACAAAAGAGAAATATTTTTTTTAACTATCCAACTTTAAATGCATTTTTGCGTAGTACAATACAAAACATTTAAATCTAATCCGAAAATAGAGTCCCATTATGATTAAAATAATATCCGTAGTAGGCGCAAGGCCAAATTTTATTAAGATCTCACCGGTTCATAAAGCATTTCAAAAATACAGCGATACCATCGTTCATAAGATCTGTCATACAGGGCAGCATTTTGATGAGAAGATGTCAAAAGTTTTTTTCGATGAGTTGGAAATGCCCAAACCTGATTTCTACCTTGGAGTGAGTGGAGGGAGCCATGCTGAGCAAACTGCAAGAATAATGATTGAGTTTGAAAAAATACTTTTAGAGGAAAAACCAGATATGATTATTGTTCCCGGCGATGTTAATTCAACGATGGCAGCCAGCATAGTAGCCTCGAAGATGGGCATTCCAATTTCGCATGTGGAAGCAGGTTTAAGAAGTTTTGATCTTAGTATGCCCGAAGAGATCAATCGTATGGTTACAGATACCATTTCCGATTTGCTATTCATTACCGAAAAGAGTGGTATGCAACACCTGGAACATGAGGGAATAGACAAAAAGAAAGTGCATTTTGTGGGCAATGTTATGATAGACAGCCTGGTTTCCTATCTACCGAATATTGATAAATCAGGAGTTCTGGGAGAATTGGGAATTGAAGCACAAAAATACATCCTTGTAACCTTCCATCGTCCGGCAAATGTCGATGATCCTGCATACCTTATGGAGCTGATCAACATGCTGAACGATTTTTCAAAATACGGACGTGTTGTATTTCCTGTGCATCCACGTACAAAAAACAATTTCGAAAAAAACAATCTGTCAGGAAATTTTGCTGATGGAGTATTGTTGCTTGATCCTATTGGTTACATTGATTTTCTTCACTTAACAAAAAATGCTGCATTGGTAGTAACTGACAGTGGCGGGATACAGGAAGAAACAACATTCCTTGGCGTACAATGTATCACGGTAAGAGACAATACCGAAAGACCAGTAACGGTAGATATCGGTACCAATCAATTGATTGGCAAAGACCTTAAAAAAGTAAAAGCTGCCGTTGCCTCCATCATGGATGGCAATATTAAGAAAGGCGCTATTCCTGAATTGTGGGATGGGAAGGCAGCTGAACGTATTGCGGCAATTATTTCAGATTACCTGAGCTAGGGAAGCAGTTTATTGGTTTTGCTCGTCTAAACTCTGTGAAGGCAGGTTGCCGGGAAATGTAATTTACTTCATTGCGAGGAAGATTGATGAATCAATCTGGCTTCTTGGGTTGTTGGGTGCAAAACGTCATCACGAGGGAGGAGAAACGACGACTGCGGTGATCTGGCTTCTTGGGTTTTTGGGTGTTGGGAAGATGAGAGGGTGAGAAGGTGAGCAGGAATGCATTCTGCAAAGTTTTGGCATTTTGAAAGCCCTGTAAGG
>CAYWBC010000126.1:0-9870 GCA_964456285.1 uncultured Bacteroidales bacterium | reverse complement strand
GCAAATCCAGTTGCACAAAAACTTATGGAGTGTTATAAACCCATTGCAAAGACATCTATTAATGTTCCAACCGGAATAATTATTGACCTTTTTTATGGTTTTGTAATGTGTGGTATTTTTTTGCTCCTATATAACAGTCTACCTACAGAGAATCCAATTATTAAAGGAGTTGTGTATGGAATGATTATTTGGTTTTTTCGAGTAATAATGTCAGTAATGACTACATACATGACACAACAAGTACCGATTAAAACATTAGGATATATTTTGCTGACTGGTTTGATTGAAGTAATAATTATTGGGATATTTTATGGATTGACAATAAAACCAATAAAATAAAATGTACTATGCCCAACAATATAGGATTTAAGGCACAGTTGAGCCAAAAAAAGAGGCAGTAGGTTTTGGGAACCTGCCCCCCACTCACGCGGACTTGTAGTTCGGACGAATAATATTACAGCATTAGTTTTAGGTACGGAAGGCAATTCCACGCCAGCATTTGGGGTTGATAATCCTTGACCCAAATACTTAAATTTTTATCTTTGAATGAGATACTTATTTGGAAACTGAACATAAAATCCTATTAAGTTGGTAGTAATATTAAAACTTCATGTATGAGTAAGAAAATAGGGTTTGAAAAGTACAAGACAATTTCTATCATACTTACATGTCTTTTATGTTTAATTATAACTTTAGAGATATGTGAACGAGAAGGGAGTTTTTTGAAAGCATGGCTATATGAAAAAGATGCAACTGATGAGTTAATTGCAGCAACCGTGGCCCTAACACCTGATAAAAGTCCTGGGATAACACGAACAAAAATTGTTGGAATTATTGATGAAATAAAATTATCGCAACCAGATGTTGATTTAATTGTTTTTGGTGAAGTAATATTGGGTTGTTTCTTTTCTGATTTACCTGATTACCATAAAAATATTGCTGAAATCATTCCAGATACAACATCCAGGTTAATATCTCAAATAGCTAAAGAAAAGGATGTATATATTTCATTTGGTATGGTTGAGAAACACAATGATGAAATATATAATTCCCAAATACTTATTGATAATTCTGGTGATATAATAAATATTCAAAGGAAGAAGAATTTGCGTTCTGATTACTATAGTTCCGGGCGAGAATCAATCTCATTTGCCGATATAAATGGTGTTAAAACTGGAATAGTTATCTGTTTTGATATTCAATTTCCGGAAACAAGAAAAAAAGCATTGGAACAAAAAACCGATTTAATTATTCTGAGCCTTGCAGACTATATAGATGATTGGGACGACAAGTATTTTGGCTATAAATACCTCGCAAAACAATACAATTCATGGATAATAACTGCCAACAGATATGGTAGCACTTGTGGAACTGAATGGGATGGGCATATTGAAATTTTAAATCCTTTTGGTGATATTATGGTATCGAGCAGGTACCAAGAAAAATTCATTGTATACAAACTCAAAATTAATAAAGGACAGTCTAAAGGCAAGGAATTTATCAGAAAAGTATATTCAAAAATATCATTAGGATATTTGATCATAAAGAATTTAAAAATTGCATTGTCTTATCTCTAACATTAATAATACTACTGCCAGCCTGTTGTATAATCTTTGGTGGGTTTGTGGCACGGAAGATCCGAATGTAATGTGCTTTTTTATATATTGCTAATCTAAAGCTTGGCAAACATTATGGAAGACATGCGGGTATAATTCTCAAAATATTGAAGATCTACTTTAAACCTAATAGGATAATATTAAAACCAAGACAGAAAAATATATTTTGTTATATTCGAAGAAATAATCACTTCAAGCTTTGTCAGGAACAAGTATAAATGAAATAATAACTGATTGTTGCAGACAATTTTAAAAATAATAAGCTTGCACACCTTCTTCCTCTCAGTCCTTATGTCTGTGGGAATGATTCTGTCAAATAGAAGGGCAGCAAGGAATCAAATATTCTTCGGCTTATTTCTTGCGCTAAGCCTAATCACATTTTACTTTTTCCTATATGAAACAGATAATATTAGGGCTTATCCTTATCTGTCTATTTCCTGTCTATCGGGGATATTCCTAATTGGGCCAATGATCTATTTCCTCGCACAGTATTCACTTGACAAAAATTTCAGTCTGACTTTCCGGGATAGTATTCATCTGATTCCTCCCATATTTGCCTTGTTTACCGGCATTGTTTGTGTGAAGGTGTTTGGTCAGGAAGATATCCCTATTTATTATAATTTCTTTGAAAACAGGCTAATCTTAATCCTGGGTTTTTTAGGGGATGCTAGTTTTTCAATTTACCTTTTTCTTGCAGCGAAAAAATTAATTATAAAATATTTATGGAACTTACACACGCTTAAAAATGAACCTATTGCCCTTGCCAGTATGCTCATTTTTGATATTTTCATATTGGCAGCCATCACTGAAATTCTTAGTCTGGTGACGGGGATTTATTTCTTTTTTCAGCTAAGTATTTTACTCGTATCTATTTGTGTAATTATACTATTTATATTGAACCTTATATATCCAAACTTTGAAAAGGCAATTGGCGATGTGGTTACCAAAGAAAAGGAACGAAGATCTTATTTATCAAGCATAAACAGTGAGGAATTAAAACAGGTTTTAAATAATCTTCTTCAAAAAGAGGAAATTTTCACTGATGAAAGCTTAAGCCTGAAAAAACTTGCTGCTTTGGCCAGGGTCAGTACACATCAATTATCCGAATTCATCAACATTCATTACAATAAAAACTATTCAATATTTATCAATGAATTCAGAATAGAAAAAGCGCAAAAACTACTGCTCGAAAAACCAGAATTCACAATTCTTGCTATAGCGTACGATGTGGGTTTTAAATCGAAGTCGTCTTTTAATGAAGCATTCCTGAAAATTTCCGGAATCACTCCTTCTCAGTTCAAAAAGAATCACCAATAAACTTGTCCGGATTTATAATCCCGGTCGCAACTTCATCCATTCTTCATTTATTTTGCTTCAAATAATAAATTTAAAAATGGAGGAAATTAAAATGAAATTAAACTTAAAGGCAATGACTATAACCTTCGCCCTTATTTGCGGACTGGGTTTGTTTATGCTTACCTGGTGGATTATTCTCTTAGATGGATCAAGTACTGACCCAAACTTAATCTCAAAGGTTTACAGAGGTTATTCTTTTACTCCCCTGGGCAGTATTATTGGATTAGCATGGGGCTTATTTGATGGCGCTATTGGCGGAGCAAGTATAGCGTGGATATATAATAATTTTGTTGGTAATAATTAAAAAGAGTAATATGAAAACACGCCATCATCTGTTGCTTGCTGTTTTGTGCATTTTGCTCTGGGCAGGATTCTATATTTTAGGGATACAGTACAATTATTTTCAGATTTTCAGCAATGAATCAATGTTTATGCTTGTGCTTACGACCTTTGTTTGTATACTTCCTTTAGTTGCTATAATTGTACTCGCCCTAATAAATGTCCCCTTTTTGAGGGCATCCATTTGGTTGGCTTTTTATGGCTCGGTAATCCCTTTTATTCTCGATTATATTTTTGTTGGAATAATAAAAGGTGAAGGTCCGCATTTCCTTGTTTCACACTGGTATCTAACTCTGGGCTATTTTGCAGTATGGATTATATTTCCTTTGATAGCAAAATCTCTCGAAAGACTTTCATTAAAAATTGTGGAACAGAATTTTTAGCAAATCACAATAGAATTATAGTTTGAATAAATTTTTTTCCTCGCGCGAACTTGTAGTCCGGACGAATAATATTACAGCATTAGTTTTAGGCACAGATTATTTTTAAATAAATATTATATTTCTAAAAAATTAATAATAGTTATTATCAAGGAATTAATTTCATACTAAGAATGAATCTTGTAACTATGAAAAAAATATTTGTTGGATTATTATTTGTGTTGATTCATCTATCAGGACTTTCACAATCAGAGGATAAAATTATTAAGATTTCAGATGATGTAGAATTAATTCAAATCTCTGATGATGCATATATTCATGTTTCATATACAATTTCTCCAAAATGGGGTCGGATTGGAGCAAATGGTTTGATCTTTATAGATAAAAAGCATGCATTTCTCTTTGATACACCATGGACAGATAAACAAACAGAAAAATTGGTTTCATGGATAAGGGACACAATGAACATTGAAATAGTAGGATTTATACCAAATCATTGGCATGAAGACTGTATGGGTGGATTAGCAACTATTCATAAACAGGGGATAAAATCATACGCAAATCAATTGACCATTGATATTGCAAAAACAAATGAACTTCCATTTCCCAAAAATGGATTTAATGACTCCTTAGAATTAAAACTTGGAGAAAAACTAATCAATTGTTACTATTTAGGTGCAGCTCATTCAATGGATAATATTGTTGTCTGGATACCTTCAGAACAGATTTTATTTGCAGCATGTATGGTTAAAAATATTCGGTCAAAGAACTTGGGGAACACAGCAGATGGAGATTTAATTGCTTATCCGAAGACTTTGACTAAAGTGATGAAAAAATTTCCATCAGCCAAGATTGTGATACCCGGACATGGGGAATATGGTGGAGTAGAATTAATTAAGCATACACTGGAATTGACAGCAAATTGATAATAAACACTACAGCCCGGCCAGGCATAGTCTCCAGGCTACGTCATTAACAGTGCAATGCAAAGCCAACGACATCATACCATAGAACCCTTGCTAGCATAGCATGAAATAAAGTGCTACAAAACCTATATTTCCAGAATAAGGATATATGGAAAATATAATTACCTTTCACTATATTCGGATGTTAGTCACAAGTTTAAAATGCACGATAAATTGACAATTAACTTAAATACCAACCAAAAGAAAAAAAATGAAAGTAGCTATCGTTGTAAACGGAACAAGGGGTGATGTTCAACCCATGATTGCCTTGGCAACTGGCCTCATTAAAAATGGACACGAAATAATATTATGTGCACCTCCCGAAAATGAAGAGCTAGCAAAACAGTACAATTGTCCTTTTGTTGCATTTGGCCCAAATTACAAGGAATTATTTAAAAAAAATGCGCAATTCAAGGGTGGAGCAACTGCTGCACCAAGCCCAAAAGAAATGAAAAATCAAACCCAGAATCAAATTGATATGCTTCCTGGTATAATTAAAGGTTCTGATTTGGTCTTAGGCGTGGGATTCGTATTGGGAGTTCGTACAGTTGCAGATATACTGAAAATACCATATCGTTTTGTTATCTTTTATCCGACACTTTTAGGAACAACCAATGAGGATAAGTTAATCTATCGAATATTATTTGGTTTTGGCAGATCAATGACCAACATGGTAATGAAAAGCTTCATCAATAAAAAAAGAAAAGAAGTTGGATTACAACCAATCAAGGATGTTTGGGCGAATTGGATGAGTGACCATGTTATTGCCGCTTGTGATAGAGAATTACATTCTGTCCGAGATGGAGTTTCATTCAACTTTACTCAAACTGGCTATATGATTCTGCCTCCACATAATGTATTACCTGAGAAAGTGGATAATTTTCTTTCGTCAGGTCAACCGCCTATTTATATTGGATTTGGCAGTAATCCAGTTTCTCGTCCTGAAAAAATAGGTAATATCTTTAACGAGGTTTCTAAATCGACCGGTCAACGATTGATAATTTCTAAAGGTTGGGCTGATTTGCCAGAAAAAAACACTTCTGATATTTTATATGTCGATGAAATGCCTTTTGAGTTACTTTTTCCACGCATAGCTGCAATTGTATATCATGGAGGTACAGGAACAATGGCAGCTGCTGCCAGAGCAGGCATACCTCAAGTAGCATTTCCCTTCATGGCAGATCAATTCGAAAATCATAAACAGATTGTAAAATTAGGAATTGGCCCAAAAGCATGTAATTTCAAGAAAATTACTTCTGATTCAATATCCTCAGCAATTACTGAATGTATTACGAATGATAAGTATAAGAAAAATGCGATAGAGATTTCTAAAAAAATTCAAAGAACAAACGGTCTTAAATTGACTCTTGATTTTATCGAAAAAGAAGTAAAGTTATAAAAACCAGTGGCTAATGGCCGGTATAAATAATTTGGCACTCAGTGGTTTGCGCAGTTCAGTTCTTCTATTTATGTTTACTGTAACTTGATAACTATAAAGCTTTGAAAGCCAAACTATTCATACCGGCAGAACGTTGTATACAAGTGTAAAAACCAAACCGAGACACATTGATATGATATAAGAAGATTGAAATAATTACAAAAAACGGATTGACTGGAATGGTGCTCAGTGAATAGGCAGGTGCAGTTTATTCCTTTCAGTCATGAGCTCCGCTTCGCTCCGGTTGAGGGGAACCGAGGACAAAGGACGAGCTCGCTGAAAGCAATTTATTTTGTTTTTTCTCCCCCCGCGCAAAAACAAATGAAATATAACATAATGAATAAAACTCGAATAAGAATAATACCCTATTTATTAGTATTAATATTGGTTACAATAACTATTTCCTGCACTAATAGAAAAGAAAAATCTGTTGATAATAATAAACCACATGTAATTGTAACCTCAGATGGAGAAATTGATGATGAATGCTCCATGGTAAGATTTTTACTCTACGCAAATGAATGGGACATCGAAGGGATAGTTACATCAAGTTCCCAATATCATTGGCATGGACATAATTGGGCTGGAGACGATTGGCTTGACCCATATCTTGAAGCATATTCAAAAGTTTATCCGAACCTTTTACAACACGACAGGGAATATCCATCCCCCGAATACTTAAAGTCAATAAGTTTTCTTGGAAATGTTGACTCTGAAGGAGAAATGGATTCCATCACACCAGGCTCTCAACATATTGTAAAGGTTTTGCTCGATGAATCTGATGACCACCCAATATGGATTCAGGCATGGGGTGGCACAAACACAATTGCCAGAGCACTTAAAACCATTGAGCAAGAGCATCCTGAAAAGATGGAATATGTAGCAAATAAACTCAGGTTCTTTTTCATATGGGAACAAGATTCTACTTATCAATCCTATATTCGTCCTCATTGGGGCAAATACAATATTTTAACAATTATATGTGACCAGTTTTGGGCAATTGCCTACCAGTGGAATAAAATCCTACCAGAAGATAAACAGGCTTATTTCAAGGCAGATTGGATTAAATCTAACATCCTTGAAGGACATGGAGAACTATGTTCTTTATACAAAGCTCATTTACCGGGAAGCCACGGACTTTCGGGCGATACAGCTTTTAATGTTGGAGATTTCCGCTCTGAAGGTGATTCTCCTGCATTTTTACATAACATTAATACCGGGTTACGAAACATGGAATCGCCTGACTATGGCGGATGGGGCGGTCGCTATATAAAAGTAAGAGAAAATACATGGTTTGACCCTGTTCCTGTTACTGATTATGAGTACCCTGAAGGAAGATATTATACAAAAACAGCATGGGGAAGAAAATATATGCGCGAAGAATACCCCGAAAATCAGGATTTGATGAAAGTCTATTTTAAGCCTTTGACACGTTGGACAGATGCCCTACAAAATGATTTTGCAGCAAGGGCTGATTGGTGTGTAAAATCATACGATGAAGCAAATCATCCGCCAATTGTTAAACTAAATCATAATCTTGATTTGACTGCTAAACCGGATGCCATGATTCAGTTGAGCGCACAGGGAACTTACGACCCGGATAATAACGAGCTAATTTATAACTGGTGGTATTATAAAGAGGCCAGCGATTATAAAGGTGAAATAGAAATTGAAAATAATAATTCCAGAGTTGCTACACTTATTATTCCCAAAGATATAAATACAGAAATGAGACTACATGTAATTTGCGAAGTAATTGACAAAGGTATCCCGCAATTGACCCGATATAAACGTGTAATTATTAATATAGTACCATGAAAAAATCATTTTTATATATTTTCTTTTCATTGCTAATTGTGGCAAATAATTTTGCTCAACAATTAGCCTTCCCTTCTGCCGAAGGATATGGGAAATATTCAAAAGGTGGACGAGGCGGAATGGTTTTCGAGGTAACAAACCTAAATGATAGTGGAGAAGGAAGTTTAAGAGATGCCGTTGAAGCATCAGAACCAAGAACTGTTGTTTTTAGAATTTCCGGCACAATAGACCTTAAGAGCCCTTTAAGCATAAAGCATCCATATATTACTATTGCCGGGCAGACTGCTCCCGGCGATGGTATTTGCATTAAAAGATATCCTCTGAATATTGGAGCTGACCATGTAATTATCAGGTTTATCAGGGTAAGATTAGGTGATGAGTCCGGAGGTGATTATGATGCTGTTTCAAGCAGATTTACCAAAAATATCATATTAGACCATGTTTCAGCTAGTTGGAGCGTAGATGAATGTATGTCGGTTTATTTATGCGATAGCATAACAGTTCAGTGGTGCATCATTTCGGAAAGTATGAGCAAATCCAACCATATTAAAGGTTCGCACGGATTTGGCGGAATTTGGGGCAGTAATCATGGAACATATCATCATAACCTTTTGGCTCACCATTCAAGCCGTAATCCCCGCATGGCATCCGGTTCGGGTTATACTGATTACAGAAATAATGTAATTTATAATTGGGGTTATCAAAGTTTGTATGGTGGAGAAAGTAAACAGGTTGGAGGCGACAAAATGAATTTTTCCGTTTTTAATATTATAGGCAACTACTATAAGCCCGGCCCAGCAACAAAACCCGGTGAGACAATTTATAGAATTGCAAATCCGTCGGTTAGAAATGAAAACGATTT
Organism: uncultured Bacteroidales bacterium; assembly: GCA_964456285.1. Lineage (GTDB taxonomy): Bacteria > Bacteroidota > Bacteroidia > Bacteroidales > UBA10428 > UBA10428. The sequence goes on along the minus strand of CAYWBC010000126.1, from coordinate 1,096 downwards.
TGGCAAATGGTATATAGCTGATAATTTTGTTGAAGGAAATGATACTGTTTCCGCTGATAATTGGAATGGTGGTGTACAAACCAAAATCCCGTTTGAAAAAATTAAGCTTAATAAACCTTGGCCTGCTATGCCAATAAATCAACAAACAGCAGAAGAAACATTCAAATTAGTTCTTTACAACGCTGGTACAGTTTTACCCACAAGAGATACAGTTGATAAGCGTATAATTAGTGAAGCCCTTAACGGTTACGCAACTTTCGAAGGTAAAAGTTATAAAATAGAACATCAAGTTGCTGATTCTACGAAAATTTGCGGAATTATAGACTCGCAAAACAATGTTGGTGGCTGGCCACTACTAATAAGTAAGCCTGCGCCAAAAGACACAGACCATGATGCAATGCCTGATGAGTGGGAGGATAAAAACAATCTGGATAAAGAAAATCCCGATGATAGAAACATTGTAGCCTCTGATGGATATACTATGTTGGAAAAATATCTGAATAGTATAAAATAGTAGATTACCAGCCCTATGTACCACCTTTATGGGCGGATTTGGGATTTACTCACTTTATAAAAATAATATCATAGGTGTTCATGAATCGCTACGCTTATTTCCCCACCTGCAAAAAGCAAAATAAATTAGCTGCGCTGAGCTTCACTTCGTTTCGGTTCGTGCTCCGTTGCAAGGTCAGTGTGGATTGACAAGATAAAAGATTAGATTTGTAAAAACTTGTAACGGATTGACTTTGAACAATAAACACCAGCATGCAACAATATAAAACCTTGGCTGCAAGGCCGGCATAGTCCATAATTAAATTATAAGAAGGAAAATAGAAGAATCATAATAATTATTTAAAATGAAAATAATCAAAGAATTTAAAGAATTTGCCATTAAGGGTAATATGTTTGATATGGCAATTGGAATTATTATCGGAGTTGCATTTAATAAGATAGTATCTTCTTTAGTAAATGACATTATTCTACCTTCCTTTAGTTTAATAATTGGAAATGTGAATTTCCAGAATTTAAACATTGTCCTTCAAAAGGAAACAATAGACAACACCGGAATCATAATACAAGAATTAGTAGCTATAAA
>CAYWBC010000125.1:0-9912 GCA_964456285.1 uncultured Bacteroidales bacterium | reverse complement strand
TCCGGAAATCAAAGGCTTCATCATCTAAAATAGACTCATTTATACCTCTATAGAATTCAATTTCAGATGAAAATGCCTCATTTTCAGCCAATAATGCATTAATTTCTTTTCTTTCTTCTTTGGACATGCTACCATCGAGGTAAGTTTCTATCGTCCTGGTTTTTTTCATTGCGTAACTCTTTATATTTACTGCTTTTTCTAATTTTTGCTACTAACGATTTTTTGCATCTGAATCGCCTGTTTTTTGTATGCTGATCTGAACTGTATCCCATGGTTTGTGTAATTTCTTTTATTGGAATATTGTTCAGAAACATCCTCAATACCTTTTTGCAATCTTCACTTAATTCTTCAAATTTTTCTCTGAAAAGTTTTAATTTCTCATTATAATCTATTAGATCAATGACCTCAAGTTCCTGGCTATTATAATCCTGGCTTGAATCCATTGATTCTGATCTTTTCTTTCTTATACTCAACTCCTTAAGCCACATCAAACGAGCAATTGAGTATATAAATGTGCTCAAAGAACTTGTAAGCTTGAAATCTTTTTCTCTAACCTTCCTAAAAAGAACTACTAAACTTTCCTGGAAAATATCACGTGCATCTTCATCATTGCCATTATTTGACACAACGAAATACCTAATGAGCTTAAAATTTTCCTTGTACAGATGGTTTAAAACTTTTGCATCACTATTTGCTATACCATTCAATAACTCATCTAAGGAGTATTTTTCTCTTTTATGCAATTTGTTTATTCTTATACAATGTAAATAGTAACCCTTAAAACTATAAATTTTACACGTAATTAATCAACAATGTAACTTTCTAATGGCTCACACGAGCAAATAAGATTTCTGTCTCCGAATGCATCATCAATTCTGGATACAGGAGGCCAATATTTCTTATTTCGTAGCCATTGCAATGGAAATGCAGCTTTTTCCCGGCTATATATATGGTTCCAGTGATCACTGCAAACTTCATTTAAAACGTGAGGTGAATTTGATAAAACATTGTCTGGTTCATTGTTTTCAGATATTTCCTGAATTTCAGAATATATGGCTAACATTACTTCAATAAAACGATCAAGTTCAGCTTTGGATTCACTTTCCGTTGGCTCTACCATTAGGGTTCCGTGTACAGGGAAAGATAAAGTAGGAGCATGAAATCCATAATCCATGAGGCGTTTGGCAATATCGGTCTCAGTGATATTTGCAGATTTTTTGAAATGCCGACAATCAAGGATCAATTCATGTGCAACAAAATCAGAATGTCCTGTATATAATATTCCGAAATATTCTTTTAAACTGGCGGCAAGATAATTTGCGTTAAGAATGGCAATTTTGCTGCAATAACTTAATCCTTCTGCACCTAGTAAATTACAATAAGCATGTGAAATAGTAAGAATGCTTGCACTTCCCCATGGAGATGAAGCTATACTTTTTATTCCCTTTGTTCCTCCTGTCGTAACTACCGGATGTGAAGGAAGGAACTCAACAAGATGACTTGCAACACAAATTGGTCCGGCTCCAGGACCGCCTCCTCCATGCGGAATTGCAAAAGTTTTATGAAGGTTAAGATGACAAACATCAGCGCCAATTATTGCAGGATTGGTTAATCCAACTTGTGCATTCATATTGGCCCCATCCATATATACCTGACCGCCAAACCGATGGATTATTTCGGTCATTTCTTTTATTTCCTGTTCAAAAACTCCATGTGTTGATGGATAGGTAACCATGAAAGCTGCAAGATTCTCAGCATTAGTTTCTGCTTTCACTTTCAGATCTTCAATATCTATGTTCCCGTTTTCATCACATTTAACAATGACAACATTCATTCCAGCCATTATTGCACTGGCAGGATTTGTACCATGAGCTGAAGATGGTATCAGAACAACATTCCTATGAGAATTTCCATTGTGCTTATGATATTCTCTGATTACCATTAAACCAGCATATTCGCCGGCAGCACCAGAATTGGGCTGGAAAGATACTGCTTCAAAACCTGTAATTTCTATTAGAGCTTTTCCCAGTTCATGAAAAAGTTGCTGGTAACCTTCGCTCTGATCTATTGGGGCAAAAGGATGAATTTCACCAAATTCAGGCCAACTCAGTGGCAAAAGTTCAATAGCTGCATTTAGTTTCATTGTACATGAGCCTAAAGAAATCATGGAATCTGTTAAAGACAAATCTTTATGTTCCAGACTTTTAATGTATCTCATCATTTCTGTTTCTGAACGATAGCTTGAGAATACTTTTGATTTTAAGTAGGAACTTTTTCTTTTCAAATCCGAACGAAAATAGATTTTATTTTGAATCTGGTCAAGCTGTGCAAACGGACTGGCAATTGCAGAAGCAAAAGCTTCAATAATCCTGTTAAGATCTTCTAAATTTGTAGTTTCATCAATACTGATTCCAATTGTACCATCACTAAAATACCTCAGATTGATATTTCGTTCCAAAGCATGAATCTGAATATCACCTTGAGATATATTTTCCGGTAAGCTAATTTTGATTGTATCAAAATAATCTTTATTTAATTGAGTAAACCCCAGTTTAGTAAGTGCTTTATCAAGCACTCCAGCATGTTGATGACAATGTAAAGCAATTCGTTCTATACCTTCCGGACCATGATATACTGCATACATTCCGGACATAATGGCTAATAAAGCCTGAGCAGTGCATATATTTGAGGTGGCTTTTTCCCTTTTTATATGTTGCTCACGGGTTTGGAGTGCCATACGAAGGGCTGGCTTGTCATATTTGTCTTTTGAGACACCAATTATCCTTCCAGGAATGTATCTTTTGTATTTCTCTTTAGTGGCAAAAAATGCTGCATGCGGACCACCAAAACCCATAGGTAAACCAAAACGTTGAGCAGATCCTACTACAATATCTGCGCCCCATTCTCCTGGAGGTGTCAGAATAGCTAAACTTAGAAGGTCGGCAGCCACTGATATTCCACATTCAAAATTCTGCGCTTGTTTAACAATTTCCGAGTAAGTTCTGATCTCACCATCGCCCGCAGGATATTGTAAAAATATGCCAAAGTATTCTTCGTCCAATTTAATATTGCTAAATGAGTCAATAACCAGTTCAATACCAAAAGGATCTGCCCTGGCCTCTAAGACCTCAATTGTTTGGGGGAATGTATTTGAATCAATAAAGAATTTGACTTTTTTTTCTACTACTTGCTTTCTACTCCTTGCCTGAAATAGCATACTCATAGCTTCGGCTGCTGCAGTTGATTCATCTAGTAAGGAAGCGTTTGCAATTTCCATAGCAGTCAGGTCAATTATTGCGGTCTGAAAATTCAATAGTGCCTCAAGTCTGCCTTGTGATATTTCTGCCTGATAAGGGGTATATGATGTATACCAGCTCGGATTTTCAAGAATATTTCTCTGAATAACTGCCGGAAAGATCGTATTGTAGTATCCAGTTCCGATATATGTTTTATTAACCTTATTCTTTGATGCTATTCTTTTAATTTTCTTAAAGTATTCATATTCTGACATTCCGTCTGGAAGGTCAAGCGGGTTTTGAAGGCGTATATTTGGAGGTATAGTATTATCAATGAGTTCGTCCAGAGTTTTAACACCCACTTGAGTGAGCATCTCTGAGATATCTTCTTTGCTTGGGCCAATGTGGCGGTAAATAAATTTTTCAGCTGACATAGTTTAATGTATTATCTTATCACATCCAAAATTGTTCATTGAGTTTATAACAAAAAAGGATTTGTATCATATTCATGGCCTATTGTTGAACTTGGGCCGTGACCGGGATATATTTTAGTTTCTCTCGGCAGAGATAAAAGTTTTGATTTTATTCCGTCAATAAGCAATCCATAATCACCTCCTGGAAGATCTGTCCGGCCAATACTTCCACGGAAAAGTACATCTCCGGTTATGGCAAAATTATCATTCTTACTGTAGAATACAAGACTGCCTGGTGAGTGTCCGGGAACATGGATAATTTCCAGTTTTGAGTTTCCGAAACTGACTTTGTCCTTTTCTGATATGTTCTTATCTGGTAGTGGCGGTTGTTCAATTGACATACCAAAAAATTCTGCAAAAGATTTTGCGCCCTCAATAATTATCATTTCTGATTCATGGGCAGAAAAAGGGATGTTAAATAATTTTTTAATCCTGCTGCAGCCAAAAACATGATCGACATGACAGTGAGTATTGATAAGTGCTTCAGGAATGAATTTATGGTTTGAAATGTATTCTGTTATTTCTTTCTCCTCATCAATTGAGACCATTCCCGGATCGATTATAATGCAGCTATTTGTTTCATCTGATAATACATATGTATTTTCCTGGAATGAATTGAATACGAAGGTTTTAATTGTAATCATTTTGATATATCTAATTATTATACTTTTCCTTTTAACATGGGAACAAATACAAATGAACCATGTTCTGTGATCTTATAATCATCATCTGATTTTTTTTCAACAACAGTCATCGTTTGAGTTGTTTTTTCACCTAGTGGCAATACCATTTTCCCATTGACCTTTAATTGATCCATGAGTTTTTGTGGAATCTCATTTGTAGCAGCAGTTATTATTATCTTATCAAATGGAGCATATGTTGGTAGTCCCTCAAAACCATCGCCATAAAAGAAGTGCGGGCGGTATCCCAGTTTAGGCAATAGATTTTGTGCTCCCAAATTCAATACTTTAAAACGTTCTATTGTATACACTTTTGCTCCCATGCTTAAAAGTACAGCAGCTTGATAACCCGATCCGGTTCCAACTTCTAAAACCTTATCACCTTTCTGAATATCTAACAACTGGGTTTGAAATGCAACTGTGTAAGGTTGAGAAATAGTCTGGTTTGCAGCAATAGGGAATGCCTGGTCTTTATATGCAAAATGCACAAAACTACTATCCATAAATAAGTGTCTCGGAACCTGATTAATTGCCTTCAGAACTCTTTGATCGTGAATCCCCTTTTTTTTAATACTTTCTACTAATTTTTTTCGCAAGCCCTTATGCAAATAACTATCTTCCATCTCTGCAAAAATAATTTCCTGATTTTTTTGTAAAATAAGCCAATCTTGCTTATAAAAAGAGGATAATATAATAAAAAACTGAATTCATCAAATATAGAGGTAAGAGTATTACAATATTTCTATATTTGTCAAGAGCTTTTAGAAGATTATCTCACCGGATATGAACCGAAAATTGCAACTTTCTAAATACATTTTTTCAGATCTGTTATCAGCATCATTTGCTTGGGCATCTTTCTATATATATAGAAAATTATCCATAGAATCTGAAAAATTTGGATTTACTGTACCAATTGAATTTGGTCCAAAATTTTATCTTGGATTGATGATCATACCTTTGTTCTGGTTATTGTTGTACTACGCATCTGGCTATTACAGGGATGTTTACAGGAAATCGCGTTTAGCTGAACTGTGGTTTACAGTGCGAATTACATTCATTGGAGTACTTATTCTCTTTTTTGGTTTGTTGCTCGATGATGTTATTGTAAACTATTCTAATTACTATAGGTTATTTATTGCCCTGTATTTGTTTCATTTTGTTCTGACCTATTTGCCCAGATTAATAATAACCACTTCTTTTACTCGTAAGATACATAAAAGGAAAATAGGATTTAACACTTTACTAATAGGCGGAAATGAGAAAGCTAAAGAGATTTTCGAAGAAATTTCAAATCAAAAACATGGAACAGGCAATAAATTCATTGGCTTTGTGAACGTGAACAAGAGTACTAAATATTCATTGACTTCTAAATTGAAACATCTAGGATATATCAATGACATAAAGGAAATAATACAAAAATATCAGGTGACTGAAGTTATTATTGCCCTGGAAGATTCTGAGCATGGTAAAATAGAAAAAATCCTTAATCTTTTGATTGATAGTAATGTGGTTATTAAAACATTGCCAGGAATGTATGAAATATTGACTGGTAAAGTGAAAATGTCGAACATTTTTGGAATACCATTAATTGAAGTTTCACATCATATTGTACCTGCCTGGCTGGAAAATTCAAAGCATTTTTTTGATATAATTGTCTCATTAACAGCATTAATTATTTTATCTCCCTTGCTGTTAGTCCTTGCTATAGGTGTCAGATTCTCGTCTAAAGGACCAATATTCTACAAGCAAAAACGAATAGGGAAGAATGGCAAACCATTTAGAATTTACAAATTTCGATCAATGTATATTGATGCGGAAGTTAATGGACCAGAGCTATCTTCCAGAGATGATCAAAGAATAACACCTGTCGGACGATTTATGAGAAAATCAAGATTGGATGAAATTCCGAATTTTATTAATGTGTTAAAAGGGGATATGTCTATTGTTGGCCCAAGACCTGAAAGAGAATATTTCATCAATAAAATTACAGAGAAAGCACCTCATTATATTCAATTGCTAAAAGTTAAACCTGGGATTACATCCTGGGGACAAGTGAAATATGGATATGCTGAAAATGTAGATCAAATGATTAAGAGAATGAAATTTGACCTACTTTACATTGAAAACATGTCTCTTTATGTTGATTTTAAGATATTGATTTACACTGTCATGACCATCTTTAAAGCGAAAGGAATGTAATTTCTGCTAAAATTTTCAGTTTACATTATCACTCTTGTTTTCCTATTTTAGTTTAAAAGATTTTATCACCTCATAGTAGGGTCCTGAATGGCTTAAAACACTTTTAATAAGCTGAAATTCGCTTATTTCAAATGTATATGAGTTTTTATCTTTTTTCTGAAGTGCCTGAAATAATGCTTCTTTCTCAAATAAGAATTTTACTCTCCCTATAGTTAAGTGAGGTGAAAAACCTTTCTTTCCAAATTCAAATCCAATTTCAGACAGGAATTTTTCAATTGACTGTTGCATTAATATTAGTGTTGAGTTTTCTTTGAAACCATAATAGATTGCATGTGGTTTTTTCAGAGGTCCGAAAATTCCCAAACCTTTCGAATACAGCTTGAATTTTTTATATTTATTTGTTAAGTGTTCTAATACTTGAACCAATGGTTCTATGGTATTGGAGTCGACCTCACCAAGAAATTTTAATGTAAGATGAAAGTTTTCAGGTTCGACCCATTTGATAAGGCTTTCGCATAATAATTTCTGAAGATTAACTTGAAATTCTATAATATGCTTTGAATTGGTTATTTGAATTCCAATGAATAGCCTTGGCATTTAACTATTGGTTATAAGATTGAGCTATAATTGCCCATTCTCAAGTAATATCATGATTTCATTTATCAGCCAGTCGTTGCCTTCTGCGTCAAATTCAACCTTAAGGTTTTGCCCGAATATTCTGGCAATAGTTTGCCAAAGAAATGCAGTGAATGAACCCTTAAGCTCTTTCAGTAAATCGTATGAAGTTTCACCTATCTCACGATCAATTAGTTTTAGTAGAATTATACCCTGAGTATAGGTGAGTTGTCTGATATCATCTTCATATTCACTCATGATACCTTTTTCCACCTGGTTCAGATACTTTTTTCTTTCTCTTTCTGTCTTAAGACTCATCATTTGTGTGGAGATTGAGTCATATTTAGCGCTGGCAGCTTTTGCAATTGGATAAACTTTTTTGATATTACGAATCAAACGATAATACTTTCTCCATTCACGTCGAGTTTTAAACTTCGGTTTACGGAAAATTATCACTTCCTCTATGCTTGTTACAAGCAATGTATCTTCTTCAACTACAACCCTATAGGCCACATTTTCATTTGTTATATCAAGAGAGTTCTGAGCCTTGGTAACAGTAGACAATTGGAAGATAAAAAGTATTAATAATATGATCGTTTTTTTAATCATTCATACATTTTATAGCATACTATTTGCAATTACTATACCATTTTTTTTACTTAGCATTAAACGAAATTAGTAATTATTGGTTTGTATTATTAAATACTTTTTCCAAAGCTGTGTATTCTTCATAAATTTATAATTACATTTCTGATTAAATATTTAATAAGCTTATGAGTGACGGTCGTGTTGGTAAAAATGACAGGAAATATTCAAATGATGATATAACTGTTTATTGGAAACCAGGGAAATGCATTCATGTAACAACTTGTTATAAAGAACTAATAGATGTATTTAATCCGAGGAAGAGGCCATGGATTAATATGAATGGGGCATCGACTGAAGAAATAATAAGAGTCGTTAATTTATGTCCTACCGATGCACTAAGCTTTACATGGAATAATGTGAAAGATGATATTGAAGAACCTTCGAAAAAAGAAAATGAATCAATTATTGTGGAAAATGCTACGGAGATAAAAGTCATGAAAGACGGGCCTTTGGTGGTTAAAGGCAAATTTAAAATTATTGGAACAGAAGGAGCTGAATTAAGGCAGATGAAAATGGCTTCATTTTGCCGGTGCGGTCAGTCAAAAAAAATGCCTTTTTGTGATGGTACTCATAGAAAAATAGGGTTTAGTAGCGATTAGGTAAGCCATAAAATATTTCTTACCTTTTCATTCATTAATCATTGCATAAAAAACATGTCTAGCTTATATGTTACTTCAGAAACTTCAAAACTTGAAGCTGTAATTATTCATGAACCAGGGCCAGAAGTAGAAAATATGACTCCGGCAACAGCCGAAAGAGCTTTGTATAGTGATATATTGAATTTATCAATTGCTAGTAAAGAATACAATCAATTCAAGGAAGTACTGAAGTTCTTAGCCAAAGTTTATGAAATCAAAGACCTTCTGGCTGAAATTTTAGAAATTGAGGAGGCCCGAAAAAGTATTACCAAAGAATTATCTCATTATGTTTCAAATGAAACACTTACAGATCAACTGCAAACTCTTTCAAATGAAGATTTGTGCCGACAAATTCTGGAAGGTGTGCCTTTAAATCAAAAAACCTTAACAAACTTTCTTAATAAGGACAGGTATTTTCTGAGTCCTTTGCATAATATCTTTTTTACCAGAGATTCTTCATTCGTTATTAACAATAATGTTTTTATAGGATCTATGGCAAAAAGAATTCGGGAGCCGGAAGCGATACTTATGAAGGCTTTGTTTACATACCATCCCGAATTTTCGTGTAATGTTATTGATTTAACTGACTCAACGATAGACCCAAGAAAATTGATGACTATTGAGGGTGGAGATGTACTTGTTTTTAGTGAAGATATCTTGATTATTGGCATTGGGTCAAGAACCTCTGCAAAGGGAGTAGACCATTTTATTAGCAAATTACTTAATCATACTTCTCTTAAATATATATTGGTTCAGGAATTACCTCATGAGCCGGAATCCTTTATTCATTTGGACATGGTTTTCACCTTAGTGAATTCCAATGAATGCATGATTTATAAACCGCTTATTTTGGGTGAAAGCAAGTATCATACGGTACTTATGGAAATTAAAGGCAAGAATGTATCCAAGATTGAGTATGTTGATAATTTATTGCATGGACTAAAACTTACCGGCCAGGATTTTAAAGCAATATCATGTGGCGGATCCAAACATATTTTGCAGGAAAGGGAACAATGGCATAGCGGTGCAAATTTTCTGGCTTTTGAACCTGGTAAATTAATTGGGTATGATAGAAATGTCCACACGGCTACTGAACTTAATGATAATGGATATGAGATACTTACTGCTCTTAATGTATTAGATAAAAAAGTATTAGTCAGTGACTATGAAAAAGTACTAATTACAATTGAGGGAGCTGAACTTTCAAGGGGCGGAGGGGGTGCACGATGTATGACTATGCCTGTTCGAAGAAAATAGCCATGCAATGATGATTTTCTAGTTTGAAGCATTTATGCCGGTTTTGAGGTATTAAAACACACACTAATTTTTAGGAAAACCTAAGCATATTGCCAGCTCTTCCCCTCTTGAGAGAGTAATTTCCTAGATAAAGGCATATTTGTGAGATAATAGATTGTTAGTTGAT
>CAYWBC010000124.1:0-9917 GCA_964456285.1 uncultured Bacteroidales bacterium | reverse complement strand
CCCCTCTTATTTTTTTTATAAACATTTTACGCAGGAATTGTTGCTGCCCGGGTTCCAAAGCCAGTTCCACCACACCATCGGCTACATATTCTTCCACCCCAAAGCGCGAAAGTGTATTTTTATTGTCGCCGGCTTTTTCTGCGGTAATTACACTGGTCACCCCAAGGTTTTTTAATTCATCACAGATATGGTAAATCACCTCCCGAATAGTATCCTTATTGGAAAATTTAAGGAAAAGCATACTTAAGGAGTCAATGGCAACGCGTTTTGCCTTTACCTTCTTGATAGCATACTTAATCCTTTCGACCAGACTTGAGAGGTTGTATTCACCAGTTTCCATGGATGGTGTGCCATCCGGAGAAGCATCAACAAAGACTAACTTTTTTTGCCTGATTAAAGTATCAAAATTCCATCCGAAATTTTTTACGTTCTTAATGATGTCGCTGGGGTGTTCCTCAAAAGTAATAAACACACCGTTTTCCTTATGTTCAGTGATTCCCCGGTAAAGAAATTCATTGGTGAATACAGTCTTCCCGGTTCCGGTTGAACCAGTTATCAATAATGCCCTGCCCTTCGGCACTCCACCTTCCAGTACTGCATCGAATCCCCGGATACCGGTGAGCGTTTTTTCTACGCCACCTATCACCTCCGAAGAGATACTAATTGACTTTGTTTTAGATGGATTGCCTTTTATCTTTGTGGCCATAGAAAACTCCTTTCATACCTTAGTTTATTTTCTATTCTGCGGAATCAAATTCAAACCCAGGAGTACCTTTTCTTTGTCGGATAAGTCGCCAATAATTTTTCGTAAGGGTTCAGGCAACTTCCTGATTAAAGTAGGAACAGCCATTATCTTATCGTCCTCGGCCAATTGCGGGTTTTTTACCACATCAATAACTTCCAATTGAAAAACAGTTTTTGATTCCTGGGCAATAATCTCCTGTATATTTTGCAGTGCCAGTTCACTTGCAGCGTTAGAACCCACAATATATAGTTTTAGTATATATTTCTTTCGCATAATTTTTCTCATAACACTCTTTATTCATTCCTTTTTTCAAGGAAATTGAACTTAAATCTAACTATTAATTATTCTCAATATATCTGAAAATAATTGATTTTGAAAACTATACATAAGTTAGCGATAAATAATTATAAATCAATGGGATTTCAATTGTTTTACATAAACTGACTTTGTCTAGAATTTCTTTTTATTTGAAAATGACTATCTGAAACGGGCAGCCAAATTAATGTTTCGCCAAAACCCAAATAAATTAGTATATTTCTTTTGGCCCATTCAACTTGTATTTATTGTGTGGGTTTCATAAATTTCATTTTTGTCTATCTTTTGAAGTTGTAGCCTTACCTATACTATCTATCGATTAATAATTTCCATTAGAAATTCTTTTGTATTTGGGCCATAAATTCCATCATCCTTGATACAAAAAGAGATATGAGCAAGAAAATAAAAATCAGGGAAATAAAAAATTCAAGTATCGCCATCACTTTAGTTTTTAGTTTGTATTGTTTGTTTCAAGATTACGATTCTTACAGAGGCCAATCCTTACAAATAATTTGACATAAAAACAGACAGGATCGCATCTCCACCATTACGAACCTGTAATTCACCTTTTCCAAAATATTTACAGTGTGTGCTGGCCATTGGCACTTGTTTTACATGGAATGCCTCAGGAAGATTTTTTTGACCATTTTCACCTACTACAAAATCATGTTTTCTGCCTAAAATCAGTTTTACAATTCCATCGGCTATTTTCATCCAGAATCTTTTTTCCCTATTATCAATCAGTGTCTTTTCCCAGTCATTAATAACGGCTGTGTATTTGGAGGCTGTATCTGCCAAGTCTGAATTGATCACCTTCTTAAGTCTTGTGCTGCCAAATTTCATTTGCTTTGCCCCGGGCTGTGCCATAAAATAATCGGCAGAAAATTGCAGGAGAGCAAAAATGTATTTTGCCGGAGTACCAGATGTTACCTTTTTCAAAACACTAAGCCCGGTAGCTATTTTTTCTCCCAGGTCAAAATAGCCAACGCCATTGGCAGGAGAAAACATCAGGCATTTATCTACTTTAAAAGGCATGGTTTTATCTGCACCAATTGCCTGTGATAGCAGGCAACCTCTACTGGCTGCAAGTAGGCTAACTTTTTTCCTGAATTTTTCATTGCCTAGCAGTTGTTTCAATACCGTAACGTTATCGAAAACATCGGCGCTGATAGTTGGGTGATTGAATGATAGTATCTGCTCGTAATTTTTTATAGTCAGAAAATCTTCTAATTCCGAACTTCCGTTGCGTAATTTAATAAGTCCCTCAAAGGTATTTAGTGTATTTGAGAAGGTACCGTGTATGAGTAATAGTGTTTTTTTGTTTCTGTCTATTTTGTGTTCTCCATCAGTTCTGAAAAATGCCCCCCTCATGTCAAAACGCTCTTTTTTTGAAGATGCCACAGAGCTGCTTTGAACACTGTTGTCGTAGATTAAAAGTTCATTTTTATCCTTGCCGAAGAGAGTGTAAGTAGCGCTTGCTCCGCGTGTAGAAGTCATTAACTTAATGTTCTTCTTGCCGAAAAATTCTTTCATTAGAACACCGGGAGATCCTTCATTACGTTTGAAAGTGATTATTTTAATGATGAAAGATGTTTTTCTCTTTTCATCTGATTCTTCAAATCCACCATTGTTATTAATACTGTATTCAAAGGGGGGTAAAATCCTGAAATAATAAGTTAATCTGTCTCTTTTTGTAGTAAAGCCGTTGTCTGTTTTTTGACACTGTATAAACTGTTCATATACCGTTTTGTCATTAAGTTGGAGAAAATTTTCTTTGAGCTGGTGGTAGTAATATACCATGGCACCTTCTTTCTGTTCTACAAACAGGTCTAACCTGAGTTCCGGAATATCCTCGAAGGTTTTTACCTGTGACCAGTCAATATTGAAATCGGCAGATTCAAAATTAATATAACGTTCAACTACATCATTTGCAGGGTTTTGAATTTGTTTGTTGAATTCAGTTATGTCTTCAATGATGTTGGTGGTAGAGATGTCTCTTTTATCTTCCTCGGTATTCCCATTTTTTGAATTGCTGATATTCAGGTTAAAAGCTTTGTCATTCCTCCATCCAAGTGTGCCCCAAATACCCGGCAACTTTGATCTTTGATCTTTACGGACAATCTTCTTCAGTTTTTTTTCTTTTGTGTGAAACTTTATCATTTTGGGATCACCCAATATCAGGAATCGTTTGTCTAACTGATTTTTTTGATCATTCATGGCTGAATAGGTTTAGTTTGTTTCAGAGTGTTAATACCATTAGATTAATTGTATTACACATATTGCATTAACGTTAGTAGGTTTGTATTGCCAATAGATTATGCTGAAATATTTTGGAAAAATGTTCTTAAATAAAACCTTTTAATATCCTTATACTTATATAAAACTTGTATACCTGCTATTTACTCTTCTTGCCTAACCTGTTCCCTTTCCAATACTATACTTTTATTCTTATGCAATTTACAATTTTCAGTTTTGAAATCAAACAGGGAATGAGGCTATTTAGCTTATACATATAATTTTTTGGATACAATATGGTTTATCTCTGTATATCTCCTAAGTGTATATCTGGTAAGTAATGCAACCATTAATTATCAAAACAGCAAAGCCAATAGTCTGAAATCATTCTGCAATTTCGTCACAGATGAGAGATTCAACCATTCTTAATCTCAATGTATCCAATCCCTCAAATATTGGCAAAGGAAGTGTAAAATACATCTTTTGTTTGTACAAAGGAAGGATGAACCGGTACTATTGTTCTCGTTTAACCATTGACTGATATTTCTTTTTTTTAGAACTTGTACCAATCTAAATCCTAAAAATTACCTTTATGAGAAAACTTATCTACATTATCGTTTTGATGTTTTCTATTGTTAATTTGAACGCCCAAAAAAAATGCTCTGGTAATAAATGTAAAAACGAACAAGTTAGTCCGGCAAATGAGGCATTATTTCTTTCAGATCAGAGAATTGATGAGCTTAAAAGTCTGCACATTCCTTATGGAAAACCCAGGAATAACTCTAACAAAGATATTCTACTTCTTGTACAGGAAGAGTTTGTTGTTGGATATGATACAGTGTTAAATCTGCCTCTTTGGACCTCCTATTTACTAACCAGGGATTGGGCAAATGACGAAAGAAGACGCAAAGATTGTTTTCGGGATGATCCAAGATTAAATTCAACGAACAAACAGCTTAATTGTGCCTATTATGAAAAGTCAGGTTTTGACAGAGGACATTTATCTCCAAGGGATGACTTTAACCGTTCTGATATAGCTCAATTCAACACCTTCTTATTTAGTAATATGGTTCCTCAATACCCCAAACATAATAGAGGTACCTGGAAATATCTTGAAGGATATATTAATGATCTGGCAGAATCTTTGGATAGTATTTATGTTGTTACCGGTATAGCGTTTGATTATAATGATGATGGATTACCGGATGAAAAGGAGAATTTCCCTGTGATTAATGAGACAGAAAAACCCTTAGCGATTCCATCACATTTGTATAAGATTGTATTTCGTTCCCGGCCAGATGGCACACATGATGCAATTGCGATTTTGACGCTTCATAACAACCTTAAAAGAAATAAAAAGACCAGCCTTAAATATTTAAAAGACGAATGTTTAGTAAGTATTGATGAAATCGAAGGCATTAGCGGATTCAATTACTTTTGGAAATTAGAAAATTCACTTGAAGAGCCATTGGAAGAAAAAACAGAAGTTGATCTTTGGTAGTAGACAATCATTCTTCTGAATAACTTCTGTGTCAAAGCGTAAGTATTCTTATCCAGAGCTTATTAATATTGGAACAAACAATATATTAAACATTCAAATACCAACATAGTAATAATTAAAAAAATCAGAACAGGAAGTTCTGATTTACTTCTGATCCTTTGTCCGGGCGGAATGAATTCTCCTCATTATAAAGGAAGGGTGTATACTGTATCACCAGATATCTGAAAGAGAATATTCCTTGTATTCTGGCAATTATTTTTGATTCATCCTTTCCAGATTTCTCTTATAGATTACCTTATTAGGATCGTCTAGAATCACTCCCTGATCATAGGCTTTTTGATAGTTTTTCTTTGCCAATCCGGGTTGATTGTTGTTTTCATAAGCTTCGCCCAAACTGTCATAAACATTCGCGGATCCGGGATATCGTTTCACATTTTCTTTGAAAACCTCAATGGCTTTATCATATTCTTTGTTTTGCAAATACCTGTAACCTAAAACATTGATAACGTTCTCAGGAGTTTTAATCTCGAAGTTATATTTTGAGGATGCATTGTTGTAATGTTCATCAATCTTTGACAGACCTTTTTCAATCATCTCCGGAGGCAATTGCCAGTCTGAGAAAATAAATCGTAAACCATTAAAAAGACTTATGTAGGGAATTGAGTTATGGTCTTCGCTTTCCATCATTGCATATTTAAAAGCAATGGCATCGCTCGAGATTTCCCTAAGGTTTGTAGCAAATTCTGATAATGCAGGATAATAATCCGGCTCATTACCAACTGTCATATAGAAATACTTCATATTATCGTACTCTGGTTTCAGCAGACTCTTTGATTCCTTGACTATGTGGTTGTCAGCAAATTGTAAGTAAGGACTTATAGCTATATAGCCATCAAATATTTCCGGTTTGGTAAGCAATGCATAAGTTGCAAACTCACCGCCAAATGAATGTCCCATCAAAACTGTAAAGTCAGAACTACGATAATTCTCATTTATGTAAGGGGTTAATTCATCTGAAACAAAATTAAGGAAATTCTCAGCTCCCCCGGTATTTGGAAGATTATCAGTCTGGACAGGCGAGAAATCTCTGTTTCGATCAATGTTGTGAATTGATACTACTATCATAGGAGGTATTAATCCTCGCGTAGAGAGAAAATTAGTGGATGCAATTGCATGTGTGAGATGTGCTCTTCCATCTAATATATAAAGGACGGGGTAATCATTGGATGCAGTATTATAGTTATCTGGAAGATAAACTGAGATCACCCTTTCTTCATTTAGGGCTGAAGACTGGATGGTGAATGTTTCACCTGAGATAATTTCTAACTTTTCACTGGCAGAAATCAGGTTAGATAATACTAATAAAAAGCATATTAGCAACAGTTGAATAAAATAACGGAATTTTTTCATGGTTTTTGTTTTTATGACTTATGGTTTTGTAATAATAGAGGAGTTATGGCATTATGACAAATACCTACAATCATTCACTTATTTATAGGACATTTTCTACCTGGTTCATTTAACTTCTTTTTTTTTGTTAACTTGATGCAATGTCGAAATGCTATAAAGCTTGAATCATGAAATACTATTTAATCTTCCTTTTTTGTGTATTTATGTCGGTTGGAATTGGACATACCCAGGATTACATTGATGTATCAGAATATAAAGATTTATTTGATGCTGTACAATCTTCAAAAGTATTTAAAGATCAAAAAAAGTTTGCTGACTGTATACCTATGTATCCTATAGATGAGATTCTTGATAAATACAATTCGGAAAGAGATCTCGAGAGATTTGATTTGAAAGCCTTCGTTGCCAGTAATTTTGATACCCTGTTTATTGATACAACTGATTTGCTTTTGCATATTAATAATCTATGGTCTTATTTATCGAGATATCCTGATGTCAGTAAGGACAAATCAACTTTAATTCCCTTAAAACATCCTTACATTGTGCCGGGAGGCCGGTTCAGAGAGATTTATTATTGGGATAGCTATTTCACTATGTTGGGACTTCTGGAAGCAGAAAGGTATAAAATGATAGAAAACATGCTCGATAATATGACTGATTTAGTAATGACTTTTGGACATATTCCTAATGGCAATCGAACATATTATCTTAGCAGATCACAACCTCCTTTTTTTTCTTTGATGATCGATTTATATGCAAAAGGTATAAACAATGATACCGTATATAAGAAATATTATAGAGCTCTTAAATTGGAGTATGATTTTTGGACCAGAGATAATGCTTACCTGAATAATTCATTAAATAGTATTGGTCGTTCTGTAATGCTTAATAATAATGAAGTGCTAAACAGGTATTGGGATGATTTATCTACTCCAAGACCTGAATCATATTTAGCAGATATTGAGACATTTAATGAGGCCAATCAAGATTCTTCAATCTTTAGAAATATTCGCGCAGCAGCTGAATCAGGTTGGGACTTTAGTAGCAGATGGTTTGCTGATGAAAAAAGCCTGAAAACAATTCACACAACGGATATTATTCCGGTTGATTTGAACTGTCTCCTGTATTTCCAGGAAATAACATTGAGTAAAGGATGCAGTAAAGATTCAGTACTGTTTTACACGAATTTGGCAGAGAAAAGAAAAGGATTAATTAATGATTATTTTTGGGATGAGAAATCAGGATTTTTCTTTGATTATAATTATATATCGAAAACACAGACCTCAGTTTATAGTTTAGCAGCTCTCTACCCTCTATTCTTTAATCTGGTGGATTCTCATCAGGCAAAAAAGGTAGCAACATTTATACAAGATAAGTTTTTAAAGGAGGGTGGTCTTGTGACTACCCTGTACAATTCAGGACAGCAATGGGACTATCCAAATGGTTGGGCACCCTTGCAATGGATAGGATATAAAGCTTTGAAAAATTATGGTTTTGAGGACTTAGCAAACGAGATTGCTTCCAGATGGATTAATCTTAATGTCAAAGTGTTTTTTGAAACTAACAAAATGATGGAAAAGTATGATGTAGTTAATACCCACAAATCAGGAGGGGGAGGAGAGTATGAACTTCAGGACGGATTTGGCTGGACCAATGGAGTATTTCTTAAACTCTGGAATGTGACGAATGAAGAGTAGTTCTAAAATAAAAAAGGCCATCAAGCGATGGCCTTTATCTATTTTTGTCAGAGTAGCAGGATCACTCTTTAAGTTTTCCAAACGAAAAACTTAATACAAGCTCAATCCTTGGCATTTCCTTATTCAGATTCATCTGGATGTGTGAGCCCATACTATAATATTTTGTCAATACAAATTCTCCACCTACTTTCATTACGATTCCGATAGTAGAATAATTTTCCGTATCATAATATCCCTGAAGGAAACCCTCACTATGATATTCTGCATATTTTGTACCCCATATAGCAGCTAATCCAGCCTGGTAATCAAATCTGAAGAATTTGCAGGTATTATACCTTCCGAACAAAAATGCAGACTGATTAAAAACTCTATCTGGTCCTGAGCCGGTAATAATCCATTCATCACCATAATAATAGTTTGCAGAATACAGGAAATTATTTTTCATGATATTGCCTTCAATACCTACCATAAATCCTGTTGTCGGATCTTCCTGACTGGTTTTCAGGAAAGCGCCGAATTTAGGACTGATAGACCAGCCATCCAGTTTGGTTTGTCCGATAATAGAACCGGAGAAAGTAAACATTACGATTGCCAGTAATAAAAGTTTTGATTTTGTAGCCATGATCAAGGAGTTTTGGTTAAAATTGAAAGTTGAGGTTTGTGATGTTTTCTTAACGAATTTTGAATACTTGATTATCTAATAAAATACGTTTATTGTCTAATGTTCCCTTAATGTATTGTATTAATAATAAATAGTCATTCCTGCTACCTGATTTACAAAATGCGTGCCATTTAAGTGATTAAATTAAAACTTGTGTTCACTTCGCTTCGTTCGCTATGTCCTTTTTTTATGAATCAAACCTCAAGCGAGCTTGGGGTTTGGTTCATAAAAAAAGTCCAACACTATCGTGTCAGACTTTTCTTTTGTCGGGGTAGCTGAGTATACAGTTTTAACAATTCTCATTAATTTTCGTATAATAACTTAAATATGAGATTGTTATGGATAAATCATCAAAAATTGAAATCACTGAAATTTTCATGGCTAAAGTAGGGAAAAATGGTTGGGATAGATGTTTTTATGACACTATTCGAAGAGGACATGATGAAGGTGGTAATCCAATTGTTTATGGCAAAATTAAAGTCGGTGATGGCTATATTTGTGCCATGGCAAAAGACCAATGGGAACTTGGTGACAGGCTTGATGAAATGGTATTGATGATTCTTGATAAGGGATTACTTAACCATGCTGGCATGACAACCAAAATATTCGAAACGGATTTTTTTTGAATTAAATTCTTTTACTATTCTTTTCAACATCAATTATTTATATTATTTGCATGCTCAGTAAATATTGGTATAGTAAATCTAAAATCACTCCCTTTGCCTACCTCACTTTCCACCCAAATCTTGCCACCGTGTTTTTTCACAAATTCTTTACAAAGCAATAAACCTAATCCTGTTCCTGTTTCACCTGCTGTACCTTTTGTGGTTAAAACTTCTGATATATCAAAGAGTTTTGACAAATCCTCTTGTTCTATTCCGATACCGTTATCAGAAACCGATATAGTAATATTTGCATCTTTTTGCTCAGCATTAATACGAATTGCCCCACCAGTGTTAGTAAATTTTATCGCATTTGATACAAGATTTCGCAAAACCGTTTTTAACATATCAATATCAGCAAAGACATTTAAGTGGTCTTTTGCAAGACAATTGATTACGATGTTTTTTGCATTGGCAGTCGGATTGAGAGTTATAAGAACATCATTACAAACATCAGTTAGACTCAGATTCTGTGGTTTGAAAGGAATATTGCCCTGTTGCGCATTTGCCCACTTCAATAAATCTTCCAATAAATTAAAAGAGCGTTGCGCTGATTGATTAATATTGGTTGCGAAATTTTCAATTTTATCAATATCGTATTTATGAATGTTTTTTGTTAATAGTTCGGATAAACCCAGAAGGTTGTTGAAGGGACTTTTTAAATCATGTCCGAGAATTGATATAAAGCGGT
>CAYWBC010000123.1:0-9968 GCA_964456285.1 uncultured Bacteroidales bacterium | reverse complement strand
GATGTATTTTCAATATTTGATTTTAAACTGTTGCTGGGTAGTATTGATAATGTTTTGGATGCTCCAGACAAAATTGTTATTTCAGAAAACACATCAAAGAAAATATTTGGCAGTGAAAATCCGGTTGGAAAGCTTTTAAAGCTGCAGGATTTCTCCTTAACCGTTACTGGTATTTTTACCGATTTGCCAGAAAATTCCGCTTTTAATTTTGATATCCTGTTCTCAGAAAAAGTAAATGCCATAATATGGGAAGATACACCCAAAGCATGGTGGGCAAGCGGCTTATCAAGCTTTGTAATTCTAAACGAAGGTTATTCTGTAACCGAGTTTGATAATCATCTGAAACAAATTCCGGATAAGTATTATCCTGATTTTCTAAAGGGACGTAGTACCTTTTTTGCCAGCTCATTTAAAGGTCTGCATTTTGATACTTCATTACATGGCGACCTAATTAATCCTGTTTCAACTAAATACCTGATCATTTTGGGTATGATCGCTTTTCTCACTTTAATGATTGCTTGCATAAATTTTATAAGTCTATCCACAGCCCAGGCAAAGAAAAGAAATATCGATGCCGGAATTCGCAGAATTTCAGGTGCAACACCCTTTCAGATTATTAAGCAGCATCTCAGTTTCTCATTTGTAACGCTATTTATTTCAGTAGTAATTGCAATTCCTTTATGCTCAATTTGTATTCCTCTTTTTGAGCCTTTTGTAAATCGTGAGATAGTATCACAATTTTCGAACCCAACAGTATGGATCGGATTATCTGCAATTTGCATATTGTTAGCATTAATTTCCGGACTTATTCCAGGGCTTTTATTTTCAAGAATTCAACCCATCTACACCCTGAAAAACAAAGGCCTTCTTAAAAAAAACACCGGTGGTATGCGAGGTAGTTTTGTTGTATTCCAATTCACATTAATAATTGCGCTTATTATATCACAACTATTTGTTTTCAAGCAAATCACCGATATGAAAAATGCCGATTTGGGTTTTGACTTTAATAAACTAACAGCAATCAACGTTGGTAACATTGAAGCTGAATATCACAAGAGGCATGACAAAGTTAAAGTGTATAAAGCCGAACTGGAAAGACACAGCAACGAATATGGATTTGACACAGGTTCTGTTTCTGAGAATATTCCGGGACACTATTTCCAGAACAGCTTTACTGTCTATCCAACGGATGCCATAATTGATGAATGCCTGGTGGTATCTACGGCTGTTGATGAAAACTATGCAGATCTGTATAAGATCAACCTGCTTCATGGAAGGTTCTTTTCAGAAAAACATGAAACCGATCACTCGGCTTTTGTTATAAACGAAACCGCAATGCGAAAGTTTGGCTGGACAAATATCGATGGTAAATATCTGACAATTAGCCATGAAGGCGAAATGAATCCTGTTATTGGTGTTATAAATGATATTACTGAAACTAGTCTGAAAGAAAGTGCAAATCCCATGATATTTAGGTTTGGAGAACATAATAATTTTCCAGCCTTCCTTACCTACAGGATTGAAACTGATAAAAAAAATGCAGCATTAGCATTTATGAATGATACCTGGAATGAAATGTTCCCTGAGACTCCATTCAATTATCTGGATGTGAAAGAAACCTATTTCAATAATTATGAATCGGAAGTGGAACTGGCAAAAATAATCAGCATTTTTTCTGGATTTGCCATTTTCCTGACCATACTGGGTTTGCTGGGATTGATTTCATTCACAGCTGAACTACGTACCAAAGAAATTGGCATTCGTAAAGTAAATGGTGCTAAAATTAAAGAAGTAATGGCTTTGCTTAATATAGACTTTGTGAAATGGGTTGCCATTGCTTTTTTAATTGCGACTCCCCTTGCCTATTATGCCATGCACAAATGGCTCGAAAACTTTGCCTACAAAACCACTTTAAGCTGGTGGATTTTTGCCCTGGCCGGTTTTCTGACCTTGGGAATTGCATTGCTAACGGTGAGCTGGCAGAGTTGGCAGGCGGCAACGAGGAATCCTGTTGAAGCTCTACGATATGAATAGAAAACATAAAACTACTTTTTAATATGAAAAGGTTTATAAAAAATATAGTCCGATCTATTAAAAAAAATCCATTGTACACCTCTATTAATAGTATTGGATTGGTCATCGGTTTTGTTTGTTTCGTTTTTATAACCTATTGGATTAAGAATGAGTTGAGTTACGACAGGCTCCATCAAAATGCCGATAGTATTTATAGGATACACCGTTATTGGTACGATACGGACGGAACGGAAAATCTCCATCTCCCCTATGTTGCACCACCAATTGCACCCTTATTGAAAGATGAGTTCCCTGAAATTGAAAAAATTGCCCGGGTAAGCCACACGGGAATGCTTTTCTCTTTGGGCGATCAAAAAATCGTTGAGTCTAATGTTTGCTTTGCCGAACCAGATATTTTGAAAATATTCACATTTGATGGATTGCCCTTAGGTACCCATTTGCTTGAGGAACCGCTAACTGCTGTAGTTTCTGAAAGCATTGCTAAAAAATATTTTGAAGATAAAAATGCTCTTGGCAATACCATGGAATTTTCCGATGATTATGGGAGAACATACAATTTAGCTATTACCGGAACATTCAAAGACTGGGAAGGAAATAGCCACTTTCATCCTGAAATATTTATTTCATTCTCCACCTATGTTCATGCCGTTGGCGAAAATGAGATGAATGATTGGGGTAGTAATAATTACGAAACATTTGCCCAAATGCAGCATCCTCCAAAAGAGTTAGATGCAAGGCTAGATGCATTTATAAACAAACAATTTGACAATGGCACCTCCTGGACAAAAATCAGGATGGAAAAGCTGACCGACATTCATTTTAACTGGTATGGAAACCGTTCGTATATCTACATTCTTTCGTCCATCGCCTTATTAATTCTATTTCTGGGGAGTATTAATTACATGAATCTGAATACGGCCATTTACACCAAACGGGTGAAAGAAATTCAAATTAGAAAAATAGCTGGTGCCAAACGAAGTAGAATTGCCAGCCTGTTGATCCTTGAATCGGTTATATTTTGCATCCTTTCATTGGTAATAGCACTTGTAATTGTTTCAATTACGCTTCCTCGATTCGATAAGGTTTTTAACAGCGTCCTTTCATTTGATTTCAACGAAAATATATTTTTGATACTAGGATTTTTTATTCTATCCATTTTAATTGGCATATTATCGGGATTATATCCAGCCTTATTCACCTTGTCAAAGAAAATATCAGTATTAAGTAAGGTGCAAAATTCGATTCCCGGAAAGATGTCCTTCCGAAACATACTGGTAGTATTTCAATTTTTTGTTTCCATTCTCTTAATCATGTCTTTTCTGACTGTAAGCAAACAATTAAATTTTCTTCGTAATAAAAACCTGGGGATGAACAAAGAAAATGTAATCAGTATGAATGCTTCTCCATATCTCATCGAAAAACTCAATGTGTTTCGACAGGAGTTGACTCAAAATCCAAACATCATCAGTGTTTCGGGTTCAAAAAGAATTCCATCGCAACGACTCGACGACAGCAATGAAGCAAGAGTAATCAAGAACGGGGAAATGGAATCCCTTGGTTTTAGGATGGCCGATGTGCGAATTGATGAATATTTTCTTCCAACCTATGAGATTAACCTTATTGCAGGCAATAACATTAGTAATGGGAAAACGGGAGAAACTGAATACCTTATTAACCAAACAGCAGTTGAAGAAATAGGTTGGGAAAGTCCTGAAGCTGCGATAGGACAGTTTATCAGATATGGTGGAAGAAATGGGAAAGTAGTTGGAGTTATTCAGGATTTCAATTACGAATCGCTGCATAATGTTGTTTTTCCAATAATCTTGTTTTCCCAGGTATTAAGTTTCAATCGGGTATCTATTCGAATTTCTCCATCTAATATAAATAACACCATTGCGTTTATCGAAAAAAACTGGCAGAAGTATAATGTGTCAGGCACATCTTTCTCATACCAATTCGTTGACGAACGTTTTGAGCGATTGTATCAATCGGAAAATTACACCAGAACGATTTTCAGCTATTTCATGGTGCTGGCCATTGCAATATGCATTTTAGGATTATTCGGATTATCGCTATTCATGATGGAACGACGTACCAAAGAAATAGGTGTCCGAAAAGTAAACGGTGCCCGTACTTCGGAAATATTAGCTCTACTCAATCAAGGATTTACAAAATGGGTAATAATTGCTTTTATAATTGCCACTCCTATCGCCTGGTACTTAATGAATAAATGGTTAGAGAATTTCGCCTATAAAACTGAATTAAGCTGGTGGATTTTTGCCCTGGCAGGTTTATTGGCTTTGAGCATTGCATTACTAACAGTCAGCTGGCAGAGCTGGAGGGCAGCAACGAGGAATCCGGTGGAGGCTTTGAGGTATGAATAGCCTGAAATCCTATTAAGTAAAGCCTCAATTATATTAATTAAAAAGAAAAAACATGTTACAAATTTTATTTAAAACAGCACTTCGGAATTTATTGAAAAATAAAGTCGTTTCCGGAATAAATATATTTGGGCTAAGTCTTGGGTTAAGTTGTGCAGTGTTGGCCATCATTTTTGCTTATCACGAATTAACATATGAAGCCTGTCACGATAAGGCCGATCGAATTAGCCGTGTTTACACACTCGGAAAATTTGGAAGTTTTGAAAAAATTCATGAAACCTTCGGTATTGCAAAAGAAGATTTAACAAAAGCTTGCCCGGAGATTGAAAAAATTGCCCGGACCAAAGCTACTAGTGGCATTGTCTTTAAGGATAATAAGCCCATTCAAGAGAAAGATATTTTGTTGGCAGAAGAATCTATCTTTGATATCCTGAGCTTTAACTTTACTGAAGGTGGCATACCCGTTGGACCCGATGAAATTGCCCTGACCGAAAGAATGGTCCGAAAATATTTTGATTCAGAAAGGCCATTAGGAAAAACACTTAAAATTGGCATACGAGGGAAACAAAAAATCTATACCATTACTGGTGTTTATAAAGATTTTCCGTCGAACACACATGTAAATGTTTCGTTTATACTTCCTTTTAAACTTGCTTATGATTTAAATATGCATCCAGATGAGTATTGGAGTACTGAATATGGTATTTATACTCTACTTACAAAAGGTACCGATGTAACCAAACTAAATGCAAAAATTGCATCCACCATAGATATTCCGGTTGAAATAGAAAATGTTAATTATTATCTAGTACCTATAAAACATATGCATTTGCATGAGAATATTACTCAAAACAGCAAGGCAAATTTTCTGGCACTGTTAATTGGAGGAATTGTTGCCCTGATTATTACCCTGTTTAACTTTATAAATAGTCAAACAGTATTGTTCTCAAAACGATTTAAAGAAATTGGAATTAAAAAAACAGTAGGTAGCAACCAGAAAAATATCATATTACAATTTCTTGCGGAATCGGTGTTAACCACCTTAATAAGTTTTATACTGGCCTTGCTAATATTGTACATCGTACTTCCACATTTTAATAGTTTAATGGATACACAAATAAGGTTTTCCATCAATGGACCAATTTTGTTTGGAATTATTTCAGTGTTAACCTTAACAGTATTCTTGTCATCCTTTTATCCTGCATTAAAATCAATGAAAGTGAAGCCAATTTCATTGATTCGTGGTAATTCAAATGGAATGTTAAAAAAGAGTGGTTTGAGCAATATGTTGGTTACTACTCAATTTGTTATTGCCATTCTTCTTATCCAGTTTATTATTATAACCCAAAAGCAGATTAAGCATATGTTTGATCAAGACTTGCTGAAATTTAATGCCGAGGATGTTGTATGCATGGATGGTTGGGCCTGGGGTGATTTGCATACTGTTAAAGAAGAATTGTTGAAAGATCCTTCCATAAAAATGGTTTCGTGGGGACAAAGTTTGCCGGGAGCAGGTGTTTCCATGACAAGTGAATGGAAAAATGACGAAAACCAGGAAATGGCTAATGTTCTAAATGGAGAAAAGGATTATTTAAAAGTGTTTGATATAAGTATGGCAACAGGAAGGTTTTTCTCCGATGATTTTCAAACAGATAAAACCAATGGAGTGGTAATAAATAAATTAGCCAAAGAATCGTTGGGGTATGAAAATCCGTTGGGAGAACAGGTACAAATTCATGGAAAAGAATATACCATTGTTGGAATTACGGATGATTATATTGCAGTTCCTCCGGTTATGGAACGAATGCCTTTGCTAATGACAGAATCAGGAAATAAGAGTAATTATCTTTTAATTCGTGTACATCCTGAGCAAAGGAAAAGAGCCCATACATACATTGAAAGTGTGCTTGCCAGGGCAAATCCCGATGAACCCATTAACATAAAGTACTACAACGATATTCTACTTGAATTTGGGAAATCATTTCAGGCCACCGGCATTTTTATTAGCGTATTCACTATAATAATAATATTTAATGCCATGTTAGGACTTTTCGCACTTTCGTTCTTCATTTCAGAAAGAAAGAACAAAGAAGTTGGTATTAGAAAAGTATGTGGAGCGAGTACAAGCCTGGTGGTATGGAAACTTTCAAAAGGATTTGTAAGAAAGTTATTAATCGCGTTTATTATATCTGCACCTTTAAGTTACATGGGTGGAATGGGTTTTTTGTCAACCTTCACAATGAAGATTAAGCTCACTGCAGATATTTTTTTATTGGGTGGTTTTTTGGCCTTTATTATGGTAGTTATTTCAACAGGGTTCAAAATATGGATTGCAGCTAGCAGGAACCCGGTGGAGGCATTGAGGTATGAGTAATTAATGAAGAATTAATAATTGAAAATGCATAATGAAGAAATTAATTATACGCTCAAACCCTTAAAGGGGATTAACTTATGATAGAATGAGTATTAGCGATCAGGTTTCAATGTTTGATAATTCCTCTCCAAATATAATTGAGAGAGCTAAAATGCTATGGAATAATATGACTTTGCCGGAAGTAAAACTAGAGGGCAGGAGAATGAACCCAGTCGAAGCCCTTAAATATGAATAAAAATTTAAAACCATAATACGATGACACTACGAGAATTTTTAAGATTTCACCTATTAAAAGCATTGCTTGCTTTTGTTGCTTTGCAGGTGATAATTATTGCAATTGTGCAAAATTATAACCACAGGCCCCTGGCACAAAGAGACCAGGCTAATGTAATTGAAGGGCGTACAGTTAAAATTACTCCTTTATCTAACGATTCTGATAAAGATGATAATGAAGAACTTTCTGTACTAAATGTGTTTTCACCGATTAGCGGATCAGTTGAACAAAATAAAAATTTACTTTTTTATACACCTGAACCAGGATTTACCGGTGTAGATAGTTTTGCTTATACCATTACCGATGGAGATAAAGAATCGAAAGAAGGCTTTATAATTATTCAGGTAAATAAAAACCTTGAACCTGTTGCCAAAAGCGATTCTATTGGGATTTATGTTGGAGGGTCCACATTTATTGATGTTTTAAGCAATGATGAAGACAGGGAAGATGATTCAATATTTATTAAAGATTTTACAGACCCACTGTACGGTAAGGCAAAACTAGCAGGAGACAAATTTATTTATTCGGCAAGTAATTCTATATCTCATCCCGATAGTTTTCACTATGTAATTAGTGACGGAAGAAGCAATGCACAGCAAGTTTCTGTATTTATCAATGTTAAGAGCAAAAATGATCCATGTTATCCCTGGCTTTCAACCGATATTGGAGATGTTGCTATTTCAGGGAGTTTTAAATGTATAAACAAAACTTTTGTTATTGAAGCCTCCGGTGGAGATATTTGGAACAATACGGATGAATTCCATTATGCCTACCAATATATTAGTGGCGATTGTGAAATGCTTACAAAAGTTGATAGTATGGAAGCAAACCATGAATGGGCTAAAGCTGCAATTATGGTTCGCGAAACATTAGGTGGAGGTTCTAAAGTGTCTATGGTATTATTATCAAATAAGAACGGAGCTACTTATCACAACAGATTTGAAATAAATGATAGCATGGAAGGCAGTGACAGGCACCCCGAAGCCAAAGCTCCTTATTGGCTAAAATTAATTCGTAAAGGAGATGCATTTACTTATTTCATTTCTGACAATGGAATTCATTGGAAAAAAATAGGTTCTGAAAAAAATCCAATGTCAAAGAATGTATGCATTGGTTTTGCAGTTACCAGCCATAATAACAACGAGCTTGCCAAAGTAATATTTAGCAATTTTAGATTAAAAGCTGAAATTTTAAATATTACTGATTCAATGGGAAAATAATAAGTATGAAAACTAATTTTATATATGCCTTAAGGAACATTAAGAACAATCCTATCAATGCTATTATTACAGTATTTGGGATGTCAGTAGCAATTGCCTGTTGCTTAATCATTTATTTTTATGTTAGCCAGGAATTTAGCTTCAATAGTTTCCATGAAAATGCTGATAGAATTTATAGAATCAATTATGAAATCAAATACATTGATTTTGAAGGTTTTGATGTTAGGCTTAGGCCCGAAATGTGTGATTTATTAAAGAAAGAAATTCCACAAATCGAAAAATGTGCTGAGTACAGGTTTGCTTATGGACAGGTACTAAAATTTAGTGATAACTATTACGATGTTGATGCTGGCTATGCAAGTGAGGATTTCTTCGATATGTTTAGTTTTGAGTTTATTGTAGGCGACAGGTTTAATGTTTTTGAAAATCCTAATGAAATTGTTATTACCAGGGAACTGGCAAATAAATTATTAATCAAGAATCAAAATTATGAAACATTAATTGGTGAAAGAATAGAGTTCCCAATAGCATATGAAACTACATTGTTTCAAATAGTAGGAGTAATTGAAGATATCCCAAAAAACTCCAGTATAAATTTTGATGTACTTGTTTCTGGTAAAAGTGGAGATAATTTTGGAGGTTGCGACAACTATTTTGGATATACATCGATCTTTTATTTACTAAAAGAAAAAGCAAATGCTAATGATGCTGAAAAAAATGTAAATCGGATTGTTACTGATTATAATCAGGATAGGGTTAATGAAATGAAGAAAAGAAACCAGATCAAAAACACCCCTGATGCTTTCAGACCTTTCGTATTATCCTTTAATGAAGTTTATTTGCGTGGTGAAATATCGAATTGCTTTGAAAATAGCGTTGAAAAAAGAAATTTTATTGTATTAATTACTATTGGATTGTTGATTTTAATAATTGCATGTAGTAATTACACAATTTTGTCGCTTGGGCAGTATTTAAAGAAAATTTCTGACGTAGGCATACGTAAGGCCATGGGTGCAAATTCCAATCACATTTTTACCATATTTTTCTCTGAAAGCCTTGTATTAACTATTGCAGCATTCACGCTTGGTGGAATTTTAAGTAGTTTGTTTATTCCGATTTTTGGAAAATTGGCCCAAACAGAAATTTATACTGAATTAATAAATTACCAAAATGTGGTAATGTTTGGCTTATTATTGTTCATAGCCATAGTCATATTTATTAGTATAATTCCTGTTATGGTGTTTTCAAAAGTTAGTGTACAGCAAATGGCAGGGAAAAAAGTTAATGTTGGTAATAAAACAAAACTTTCCCAGGTTTTTGTTTCAGTGCAATATAGCCTTAGCATTATTCTGATTATTGTTACTTTATTCATTTTAAGACAGTCAAATTATATGAAAAACAGATCGTTGGGATTAAACACCAATAATATTATTGATATCAGAATTGATAGGTTAGATTCAGAAAAAAGATCAGTTTTAAAAACTTTGCTAAGTGAACATCCCGGTGTAATAGATTTAACTCTTTCTTCCAGGAATTTTATGAATGGTTCTTCAAATGATTATGTGGATAAAGGAAATGGGGAACAAGTGAATGTTTTTCGTTTTAAGGTTGATGAGGATTATATTCCAACCCTTGGATTAAACGTAATTTATGGAAAAAACTTCACTGAAAGCAATATAAAGTCA
>CAYWBC010000122.1:0-10134 GCA_964456285.1 uncultured Bacteroidales bacterium | reverse complement strand
TCAAGATCATCACTGAAATCAGAAGTAGCAGTAAAATTACCAGGAAGTTGTGCATTATCAGTGACATCTCTATCGTCAGATGACCAACCATCTTTTCCTTCAGTATAAAATTTACTTTCAAGAATTCTTGAATAATATATTCCAAATGGGATGGCCCAGTTTTTATTGGAGCGATAAGTAGCAATCAACGGAAATTCCACTTGCCTGATTTCAATGTCCGATTTTGTGTAACCAGTGAAATATTGAACATCTCTTTCACCGTCAATGTTAATATAGTAAAACTCCTGACTTCGGACAGTGGCTTTTGCCGAAAATTCAAGAATGTGATAATTTACTTCAAGCGCAAGAAACCACTTGTCCTTTAATTTTAATTCACCACCTATGCCCAATGTAGGATTCAGTTTTGGAGTACCACCGGAACCTTCCGGAATATTGGAAAACGGGAAAGGTACCGCACCACCCATGTCTATACCTAAACTGGGATAAATGGTCCAGTCAAAGTGTTGTGAGAATCCGTTGAGAACAAAGAAAATTAAAAGAACAATAACAAGTGATTTTTTTTTCATTGCATGTGAATTAGTGAATAATGTTTGATTCCTATACCGAACTTACTCGTATATTAATTCAACATCATCAATAATCAATGTACTTCCAACAGCACCAGTATATTTACTGCCTTCTTTACTTGATGCAAATACTACAGTTATATGTGTTGGTCTCAGATCTGACTGATAAACATAGGGAAGAGTAACTTCGGTCAGTTCTGCAATTGTATCGCCCTGTATCAATTCAGCTCTTCCAATTAATGTAATATCATTACCATCAATGATTTCAAGGTTTGACCAGGCAAAACATTTGTCACCTCCATCAAGATGTTCAATTGTAAATCCTCCAAAAATATTAGTTGGATCGTTTAATGTACCTTCAATATAATCCTCGCCCGGAGTATACTTATATTTAAATTTTATGGCTGTTGGTCTGAAGGTAAATGGAATACCAAATAATGTAGCCTGATCGGGATCGGTTGGATTTTTAATGGCGCCTTGCATGTCAAAACGACCAGTGAAAATTGTTGCAGATGTAATAGGAACCGTTGGAGTGTTGTCTGTAACAATCTTAACAAGCGTATTATCTCCATCAGCAAGTGGCGTTGTGCCGGATTTATCATACAAACTGGTTGCCATGTTGGCAGTACTCCATATTGTTGAAGCGGCAGAAAATCCCGGTTCCAGAAGAGGCAGGCTGTTCATGCCAACGGTATCATACCAGTCTTCGAAACCCCCATTTGGTAGTTGCATATCTCTGATTGTAAATGCCCATTTTGTTTCAGTACCATTTGCTGCTGTTACAATATATGTTATAGCCCCATCCTTGTTATTGAAAGAGACTGCTTGTCCTGAGGGAGGAACAATGGTAGCTCCTTCTGAAACAGAAATTTCAGGAGTGAAGGATATAGGAGGATTTTCTCCTGCCAGATCATTTTGCGACAATACAAGGATTTTACTAGATTCTTCATCAATAAAAACATCTTCCAGAGAGAAATTGGAAATGCTTGTACTCGTTACAGTAAAATCAAGGATTTTAGCCTCATCTGATTGCTCTTCATCTTTTTTGCAACCAACAAACAGGATTGCCGGAATTAGAAGAAATACAAGTTTTTTCATTATACTTTAGTTATGGAATTGAGGCGAAAGATAGAAAAAAAATAGGAAGTAAGTGTTAATATTGCTAACATAGACTCAATTTAGAATTGAGCTGAGAAAAGTGATTATGAATTAAACTGATAAGACTAGTGTTTCTCTCCCTATTATTTTACAATTCCATACCTGTATTCATTGATGATTGCATTGTTTTTTAATATAGATTTTTCAAATATGCCTTCAAGCCTGAATCCGCATTTTTCTAATACTTTTTGTGATGCCTTGCTATTTTCAAAAACACCGCTAAAAATCCGGTTTAATTTTAAGCTGTCAAAACCATAATTTACTAGTAATTTAACAGCTTTAGTGGCAATTCCCTTATTCCAGTATGGCTCCCCTATCCAGTAACCTATTTCTGCAGTTGTTCTGTAAATATCGGTCTGTAAGACAAGCCCTGTAATCCCAACAAATTCATTCTGAAATTCAATTGCAAAGGTGGTTTTGGGATTTTCTTTCGCACAAATCTCAATAAATTCAATTGCATCCTTCTCGGTGTAGGGGTGAGGAAAGAAATCTCTGACATTATTCCAGATTCTCTTATTATTTGCAAGCTCAGCAAGTATTTGTTTATCTGCCGGATGCAATTCACGAAGCCGGATAATATCATTTGGTGAAACAAGCATTGCTACAAGTTCAAAACATCCATATTTTGAATGGAAGAATCGATTGGAATGGTGTCAATATTCATAGCTCCTTTTTTAGCCAGCTGATACCTTACCAGGGCCAGTGATTGCAATTTGTTCTCGATATCTACCTGTATGCTGAATTCAGTAAAGGATTTCCCAACATTTTTTGTAGGTTCATCTGCAAATAAGGCATTATTACCAAGGTAATCTTCAATTTCAGAAATGTTCTCATTAGCTACATTAAACAAGATCATCACCTTGTTTTCTGCATTGACAACACCATATAAATTCAACAGAAACATTTTTAAGAGTTCCTGTTTTTCTTGATCTTTCTTCAATTCAGGATTGATGTAAATTCCTGTTTCCGATTCCATAATTGTGTCAATTATATGCAGACCATAGTTTCTTATTGCACTTCCACTCTGCGTAATTTCAACACCCAAATCTGCAGCAGCATTCTTAACTTTCGCCTCAGTTTTACCCCAAGTTTCATAGATTAGAATCCCATTCTCAATCTTTGAAGGCGTTTTGTATTTCTGAACGGAAAAATTTTTAAATTCATCGTACTTGCCAATTTTTTTAAGAGCTTCCTGAATATAGTTAAGAGCGAGGTAAGGCATCTCAGTAACCACTGAAATTATTTTTTTCTCCCGAATCAACTCCTTTAAAAGGTCTTCAAGCTTAGAAAAATTATCATTGCTTGTAATGCCTACAATTCTAACCTTGCCCCTGTTCAATGAAAGTACTTTCTCAAGCTTAATCTGAGTGTTGTATTCCAGTTGTAGTTCCAGTACTCTTTCCCGTATCCAGTCATCCCCTGCAATGGCTACATCCAATTCACCTATACCTAGCTGTGAACCAAATTCCTGGGGCCTTCCATCCCAGCCAAACAGATAATTGCTTGTAATAAATTTACTTGGGCCGCCTGATTCGTAACCTTTGGTTCTGAATCCTGCTTTTTCAAGCAATTGTACCAGGTTACCACCTCTTTTGGGATTGGCCAATGAGCCTGCAGGCATACCTATAATAAGTTGTTTTTCAGTCATTCTGTTTTGGATTATTCGTCAATGAAAGTAAGTGTTTTTCCATCTATCTTTCTGTAGTAACATGATGCATGTGGCATACCGTCTTTCTTTTTAGCGTGGCAGGCGCCATTGCCCATAGGCGTAACCATATAAAGCAGAGAGTTCTGTTCGCAATTGATCCTGATTTCTTCTATTTTCAGCATATCGCCAGAGGTCAAACCTTTTTTCCATAGTTCGTTTCTACTGCGACTGTAATATGTTGCGTAGCCACTTTTCACTGTTTCTTCAAAAGCTTCCTTATTGGCAAATGCAAGAATAAGAACTTCTTTGCTTGAA
Organism: uncultured Bacteroidales bacterium; assembly: GCA_964456285.1. GTDB lineage: Bacteria > Bacteroidota > Bacteroidia > Bacteroidales > UBA10428 > UBA10428. Next base: position 6,447 of record CAYWBC010000122.1, on the reverse strand, counting down.
AAATCCTGTGTTACAACAGGAATAAGCTTACTTCCATCTTCTCCAAAATCAAGAAGCAGTTCGCCGGTATATTCTTTACTCATAATTTTTCAGATAAAATAAGGCTGCAAAGGTAATAGCAAGCAAGCACAAAATGAAATTTTATTCGTAAAACTCAAATTTCAAAATCGAAGTGAATTGAAATTTGTAAGTTGAACTAATCCCGATAGCGAAGCGTATCGGGATAAATATATAGATATTGCTTTTAGAGATGTCTTTTAAATTAAAAATTCACCTCTAAACCACAAATAAAAAGTAACTCCTACCACAAATGCTATACAGAATGTATAAATAAAATAAGTACCTATAATTTTGATTAAGGTTGAATACCATTTTTGTTTATACATTTTAATAGTCCCAACATACATATAAATTGGTATAAGCAAGGCAAGATAATTTTCAGGGTGAACCTCTCTCCCCGGGAAGATAAATTTTAAGGTCATTAGCAGAATTAATATAATGAATATAAAGGCATGCTGATTGATAGAAAAAATTAAATGGCCATAGTAGAACTTACGTGACCGATGAAAAAATAGCCATAATAAAACTGCATAAAAGGGCATTAAAAAGAACAGGGACCAGGATATGTATTTCAGAAATCTCAGGATATAAATATGGGGAGAATTTAACATTGTTTTGAAGGCTTGTAGAACTTGGTCTTCCGATTCATGGGGAGTAATAATCATTGCATGAGAATCACTGTCTAATGAATCAATATTCAAAATAATTGTATCCCTGAGCTTTTCATGAATTATAGAATCATAGGTCTTTGATAGGGATGAGTCACTTTTGTTTTCCAGAATCGATTTGTCAATTGATTGACTTATTTTGTTGGTAAGCTCAAAATCAAGTTTAACATGTTTACGGACATAAATATTTAACATTAAAAAGAATATGAAACTTATGAAAATATAAAACCGAAAAGGAGGCATGTATCTTGCTCTGTGTCCTTTAAGATAATCTGCAGCCATATATCCCGGACGAAGTATAATTGATGTTAATGTTTTCCAAAAGCGTGTATCAAAGGCAAAAATGTTACCGGCAAGATCTATAATCAGAAAATTCAATGGTTTCTCAAATTCCTTCAATGATTGGCCACAATTCGGACAATATTTGCCGGAAAATTTTGTTTGACAATTTTTACATTCAACATTATCCAAATTATTTTTCTTGGTTTTTGAAGTGGATTTATCAGGCATAGGGTGGTTTGGTTAACTAAGTATTATTATAAGAACTTAGATTCAAATTTATATTCTTGTTGATATAAATGCAATGCATTTGTAAACAATAGAATAATATTTGATGAATTACACTTACTACTATTTATATGATTATAAATATTTTATCATAATAAAGTCAACATCATTCTCCTTTACAATTTCGAAACCCTCTCTTTTGTATAAATTAACAGCCCTGTTTCGTTTGTCTGTACTCAATGAAACTTTTTCAGTATCCTTTGATGCTATTTTTTGTAATAGTGATCTCAATAGCTGCGTGCCAATACCCTGATTTCTATGCGCAGAATGAATAGAAATACTCACTTCAGGAGTATTTTCATCAAAAAATCCATATCCCTTATTACTTGCCTTAAAAATACGGCTCCAGGCAATTCCGATCCGTTTTCCATCTTTTTCTGCAACAAATGCAAGATCATTTTCCATTCCCCAGTTGTCATAATATTTTTTTAATTCAGGGCGATGAATTATTGATTTAGGAAGTGGATCATCACCTTTAAAAACAAAAATTGCTTTGTAAAGCATTTCCTGCAAATAATCGATTTCTTCAACCAGTAATGGTCTGATGGATAAGGTCATCTGGTTTGCCTTAAATATTGGTAACTATTCTTGGTAAAATTCTGATAATTTCTTTGCTGTTTTCCAGTTTCTTGTTGTTGCAGATACTTTTAATTTATTCTCGAAGTAATTGTTGTTCAACTTTGTTCGTCCATAGCCATTGGGTAAATATAAATATATCTTTTTGCCATCAATAATAAAGGCCTCTGGATCAAAATCAAGCCTTTCCAGTTTTTTTAGGTTTTCAGAGGAGGGCTCTTCAGATAAAATAGTCAGGTAAAGCTTCTCTATTTCATTATCTTTTTCTTTCAGAAAAGGATTAGAATTCAATATTGAATTCCATTCTTCAGACTTTAAAACAATAGTTGGAACCTGAAAGCCATATTCATCCAAAATTTTTTTCTCTATCAGTTTTTCCAAGTCTTTGGGTTGGGAATTATTGTATGAAAAAACCACATTTCCACTTTGAATATAGGTCTGAACTTTTGAAAAACCCAGTACTTCGAATGAAGTCTTAAGATTAACCATTTTTATTTGCTTCTGACTACTAACGTTAATTCCTCGCAATAAGGCAATAAAATTTTCCATTCGTTTTAACTATTTAACGAATTCAAACATGAGATTGATTATTAAAATTGTTACTGAAGGTTATTTCGTGGAATAATTCTTACATTCCTAAGCTTTTCATTGCTTCATAAACAAGAAATGCCGGCCAGACAATGGCCTTAAAAAATCCCAGAACGCCTATCCAAAAACTTGTGGCATGAGCAATGAAATAAATTGCTGCTCCAATAAAACCAAGACCATAAACAGCACCAGCGGGAGCATTTTGTTGAACATCTTTTTTCATGATATAAGCAGTTTGATTTGGAAACCAAGTTATAAAATAATTGTTTGCACTTATCAATTTATCTGACATAAAAATACCTACCCGGAAAATATTTCCTTCATCATGAAGCCGCTAATTTTGAATCAGCTTTTTCTTTAACCTGGGGTGAAGTTATTTGTGTAATGCGTTGGATATACTCACAAAGTTTCGATAGCTCAACGCAAATATCAGAGTAAATGACTCCTGCTTTAATTTTATAGGCACCTTTCCGTAAATTTTTGTAATGTTCGGTTTGGAGTTTTATGCTTACTTTATTTAGCTTTCTCATTAAGGCATCAATTTCAGAATTATTTACCTGCCCGCCATTATTGTCGAAATCTTTCATCATTTCTGATAACATTTTTTCAGTTATACTCAATAAAGACTGCAGGTTTTTGTCTAATTCGGATGTAAATAAAATTTTATCATCTTTCATCCTGGTAATGGCATTGTCTATAGAATTGCATGAATCGCCAATACTTTCAAGATTGCTGATAATACTAAGCATGGCATTAATATCTTCTGTGCCAGATGCGCTGATTGTTTCGCTGGTTATCTTGGTAAGATAGGTAGCTATTTCAATTTCAAGTGTATCAGAGATATCTTCACATTTTTTGATATTTAAATGAAGTTTATGATATTTCTTACTCGAATGTGTAAGCAGTAATTCTTTCGTACACAGGAACATTTTCATAATCCGTTTGGCATAGATATTTATTTCTTTCCTCGCCTGTAGTATTGAAAGTTCTGCAGTTGAAAGAAGTCCTGTATTAATAAATTGAAGCTTAAAATCCTCATCTGGGTCACGTTGTTTAATCAGGAAGGTTACTGTCTTAACAATAGTAGGTACAAAACATATCAGAAGAAGCGTATTCAAAATGTTAAAAACCGTATGAAAAATTGAGAGAGCTACCGGTATTGCTTCAGCTGTTTGCTTTGCCGTTTGACCTTCGTGCGGATAAGGAGATACAAATCCTGCTTTAAGAATGGCCATATCAACCAAATGCAAAAAGGGTTTAAATACAATTAGGATCAGAATAACACCAATAACATTAAATAGCAGGTGAGCTAAGGCTGTTCTTTTGGCTGAGGTATTAGCGACCAGGGCAGCCAGATTAGCTGTAATTGTAGTTCCTATATTCTGTCCAAGTACCATGGCAGCAGCCATTTCAAAAGAGATCCAACCGTTGAAACACATAACAAGAGTAAGTGCCATTACTGCGCTTGATGATTGAATGATCATTGTTAATCCAACCCCAAGAAATAAAAAGATTAGAACCGACAGGAATCCATAGTTCGAGTATCGGGTGAGAAATTCCAGCATCCCCGGATTGTTATGGATATCGGGTGTAGATGACTGTAAGAAATCCAAACCAATAAAAATAATAGCAAATCCGATGATGACACTACCCCAATTGCTTTTGCGATTGTCTTTCGAAAATAGCAGAGGCAATGAAATCCCGATAAGAGGTAATACCAGCTGAGAAATATTAATTTTAAATCCGAGAATTGAAATCAACCAGGCCGTAACGGTTGTTCCAATATTTGTACCCATAATAACACCTATCGACTCAGCAAGTGTAACCAGACCGGCATTTACAAAACTAACCAACATTACTGTTGTGGCTGAAGAAGATTGAACAATGGCTGTAATAATAAATCCTGTGAGTACACCCCGGAATTTATTGGATGTCATGGCTACGAGAATTGTTCTCATTCTGTCACCGGCAACCCTTTGGAGCGATTCGCTCATTAATTTCATTCCAAAAAGGAACAAACCAAGTGAGCCAAGAAGTTTTAATAGACTGAAAAAACCGAAGAGCATTTTTTGAGTATTTATTTGGGTTTAAATCTAAATAAATATTTGGAAAGATCAACCCGTAAAGCAAAAACTAATGCATCAGACACAAAGGATTGAGAATATTCGGAACATTGGTTGACGGATGAATCTGATATTATGTATAAAATATGGAACTAATATTAGCATCTTGTAGAAGTTCCCCCTTTGATTTCATCTTTAGGTATTCCTCATATTTTTTTTCAATCTCTACCAGGATTTCATAGTCGCTGGCCCTGAGAAGGTATTCCTGTGTAAATTTGCAGAAGCTCATAAAATCCAGGATTTCTTCATCAGGCAGCTTTGTTACATTTTTAACGATCTCAAAATTGTATTTTTTATTGATTATCCTTTGTTTCTCCTCTAACTTAAGAACTCTGGCATAGTTGAGGCGCTGCAGGTCTTCTTTGTACAGAATAGGTAAACCATTCATGGGTTCTGTTCCAGGCTGCGGGCTCATGGCCCTTCTTACTTTCCCTTCTTCAAATCCAATTTGTCCTTCTTTCCGGGAAAGCTGCCGGAGTTGATTTTTTAAATTATAAGTATTGGTTTTGTGAGCTTCCAGAGTAAGAAACTTTTTCTTGAAATTTTCATAGGTGCCAAAGGAAACAACGTCTACAGCCTCAATTTCATAATAGCGCGGAATAAGAGGAACATCAGTACTATTTTGCAGCATGGCATCGCTAACAATTATTACTTTATAAAGATATCCAAGGGCCCCAAAAACTATTGTATCGCCAATATCTGCCCGAAACTTAAATTCTCCCTGCTCATTGGAAATTGCTCCAATGCGCTTGCTTTCATTAAATATATGAACAAAACCGATGTGTATTTTTGAAGAATCATTTAGAACTGTGCCTGTGGCATAATGAGACTTAGTCTCAAAAACCTGTGCCTGAGTTGAGGGGATTATAAGTAGGGAAAACAATAGTATGGTAAAGGATAATTTGTGCATACAGATTGGTTGTATTTGTAAATATCTGAAATTCTTTTCGGGCATACAAAAACAATCTTGTTAAGAATTGTTAAGTTGATTTTTACTGGCATTCCAGATGCTGTATACCAGAGATCGGAAACCACAGAGTTTCAAGCTTAGTCAATCCGGTATTTTTTTTGGATGCCTCGTCAGGCAAGGCATGTTTTCTACAAAATTGGAGCGACATTCCTGCGCAGGCAGCAATCCATGAAAGGGACATTTTACTAATTGGATATATTGCCAGTATAATTTATTTTCTTTTACAATCGATTACCACAAAAGGTATACTAAGCTTGAAGAATCCTTCTTTCTCTGACTGCTTATTCATTCTGATCTCAATTTCTTCGAAAATTTCTTCTTGTTTTTCATCAGGAATAATACTTTTCCAGGCATTAACAAATGCTAGTCGAATGAAATAGTGATTTAGCATGGCAGTGCCATCGCTAAATTTATAATTCCAGCAATCTTCCTCAAGCTTATGGATTGAAAAATTGTGTTTTTTGATTAGGTCAGTAAATTCATTCAGGGGTTTTCGTTTTTGGTATATATGCTCATACATTTTTTTAATGCATGTGTCCATCTTCTGCAATTTCAATACTTCTTCCATAATCTCATAAAACTCAATCATGCTTTTATCAAGGTTCACGGTTTGTACAAATTGCCCGCCTGTTTTCATAATGCGTGAGCATTCACTCAATACCTTGGCCTGATCAGAAACATTGTTTATGCCATTGTTGCTTGTAATAAGGTCGATAGAATTGTCAGGAAGAGGAATATTCTCAGCTTCGCCCTGAATAATTTCAACATTTTTTATTCCATAAAAATCCAGTTTTTTTCTGACTCTTCTTATACCTGCTTCCCAGGGATCTATGCCATAAATTTTGCAGCTTTCTCCAAATCTCATGGCAAGGTTTGTAAGAGGAAATCCGGCTCC
>CAYWBC010000121.1:1552-10576 GCA_964456285.1 uncultured Bacteroidales bacterium | reverse complement strand
AAAGCAATATAAAGTCAGGTGATAGATCAATGGTTGTAAATGAAAAATTTATTGAGGCTTTAGGAATTGAGGATGAACCAATAGGCAAGTCATATCGTTTGTTTGGTACCAATTTTACTATAATTGGCGTTGTTTCAGATTATCATTATTTTGATATGCATAACCCAATTTGGCCGGCTATGCTTTTTACCCGGACTAATTTTGGGAATAATTATAATAATATTCTTTTAAAATTCCATCCTGATCAACTTTCTGAAGTAATTAAGCATATTGGAAAATGTTACAAAGAGGTTGCACCTGGCAAAACATTTGAATATAAATTTTGGGATGAACAGTTAAAAGAACGTTACGAAACAGAAGATCGTTGGAGTAAAATTATTGGATATGCTTCGGCAATAGCAATTATCATAGCCTCATTAGGATTATTTGGACTTACTATTCTATTAGTAAATCAACGAATTAAAGAAATTGGTATAAGAAAAGTAAATGGTGCAAAAGCATCAGAAGTTTTATTAACTATAAATAAAGCATTTATAGGATGGTTATTTGGGTCAATTATTATTGCCATCCCCATAGCATATTATATTGTAAATAAATGGCTTAGTAATTTTGCATATAAAATTGATGTCAGTTGGTGGCTATTTATTTTAGCAGGTAGTATAGCTCTTGCGGTTGCATTACTAACAGTAAGCTGGCAGAGTTGGAGGGCGGCAAACAAGAACCCGGTGGAAGCATTGAGGTATGAGTAGTTTAATGAAGAATTAATAATTGAAAATGTATAATGAAGAAATTAATTATACACCCCAAACTCCTAATGGGGCTTAACTTATGATAGAATGAGTATTAGTGATCAGGTTTCGATGTTTTATAATGCCTCCCCAATAATCATTGAGAGAGCTAATATGCTAAGGAAGAACATGACTGCAGCAGAAACGAAACTATGGGAGCACTTAAAGGAGAAGAGAATGTTGAACCTACGCTTTAGAGCTCAGCACCCGATTGATAGATTTATTGCTGACTTCTATTGTCATCCATTGAAATTAATCATTGAAGTTGATGGGGACATCCATAAGTCAAATGAACAGAAAAAATATGACATTGGAAGAGAGACTGAATTAGATCGTTGGGAAATTAAAGTTGTCCGCTTCAAAAATGAAGAAATTGAAGAAAACATAGAAATAATAATTGATAAAATTAAAACCATATGCGCACTTCGGAGTATGGAATTAGAAAGTCCTCGATTGGGGATTTAGCGAAGCGATCTCATAGCTTGTTCCGATTTTTATCGGAAAGCAAAGGGAATAATTTAAGAGTCATGATTAAACTGGCAGAGCTGGAGGGCAGCAACGAGGAATCCTGTCGAAGCGCTTCGATACGAGTAGTAAGAAGAGCAAAGATTCCGATGAAGGAACGGGATAGCAGCTTTGAAGAACAAGAAAAAAATTAACAAACTATAATATACTTTTATTTAATGATACGAAACCTGGTCCACTTAAAATTGAACACAGCTGTAATTATCATCAGTCTGTCGATAGGATTAGCCTCAATCAACTTAATATCTCTTTTTATTTTCAGAGAACTGCAAACAGATGACTTTCATCAGGATAGCAAACAGATATATTCCCTGACAACCAATAATCCATTTGAACCAGGGCATAAGGAATTTTTTTGTCGGTATGGATCTGCTGAGTATATAAAACAAAACTTCTCACAAGTTGAAGATTTTTGCCGGTTCAGGAAGGCTAACTATAATAAAATACTGGTAAACAATACTCCCTATTTCAATGATGTAAAGATTATCGAAGCATCGACAAACTTCTTTGAGTTCTTCTCCTACCAGCTTCTGACAAACAATCCCAAAACAGCTCTGGAAACAAACAACAACATAGTTATTTCAAATGCTTTAGCGAAAAAATATTTTGGGACAGCCTCACCCGTCGGTCAGATCATCAAAATTTCATCCGGAGGTTCGGATGAAGAATTAATAGTTAGTGCTGTTTTTAAGAAACCTTATCAAAACACCCAAATTAGTTTCGATATGGTGAAAAAAATAGGTGAAAAAGATAGTCCTTGTTTTCTTCAACTGAGCAAAGGAACATCTAAAGAAAAAGTAGAATCCTTGCTTGCCGAAAACCTCAAGGCTATTCCAACCATGCACGGTAAAGATGAAACTACATTTTATCTTTCTTCTTTACGGGATACTTATTTTACTCCTATACAAAGATCGAGTGTTGAGCCGAATCGCGACCCCACCGACCTTTGGATTGCCCTGGGAATTGGTTTGCTAATCCTGCTCATAGCCATCTTTAATTATCTCGGATTAGTAAATAACAACCTCTATGAAAAGCATAAGGAATATGCAATCCGATTGATAAATGGAAGTTCAAAACAAGGATTAATTAAAAAATTCATGTTAGAAAACCTTACCTATCTGGTTATCTCTTTTGTTATCAGTGTTGGCATGATGATATGGGCCTTCCCTGCTTTTAACAATCTAGTCAGGACAAATTTAGAATCTCGTTTCCTTTTTTATCCTCAACAATTATTGTTATTAGGAAGTTCAATCATTGTACTTTATTTGGTAAGCTATCTTTTTGTTCTCTTAAGATTAAATTCTGTTGTAAATGCAAACATCCTCCTACTTAAGAAGCAAAAAAACTATAAGGCTTTCTCGACTTCTCCATTAACAATACTCCAACTCGTTGCTGCTATTGTACTAATCACTTTTTCAATAGTTATCATAAAACAGATCCACTATATCTCAGAGAAACCAATTGGTATTAACAAACAGGTTGTCGAAATAAAACTTCCCTGGTTATACAGATCCCTTGCAGCAGTGTTTCGTAATGAGTTGAAGAATAGTGCCAGTATTGACAAGGTTTCAATCGTTTCCACTTCTCCTGTTTTAGATAATGTTATGGTAAAGTGGACATACATCGAGAACGGTAAAGAAGTAACCTACAGGCCTGCAGGTTTTGGAGGGGACGAAAATTATATTGAAACATTAGGTATCCAAATAGTAGAAGGAAATGATTTCGGTCAATACAGTTCTTACAATGATAAATGTCTGATTAACCAAACTATGGCCCAACTATTTCCAGATAAAAACCTTATCGGAAATAAACTTCCGGGTTCTGATAAAACTGTAATCGGTATTGTTGAGGATTTTCATTATAACAACCTTAAAAAAGTTGTTGAGCCTGCCTTTATTGAATGTGCTACGGATGGTAACTATTTATTAGCAAAACCGGTCAATGGAAAATTAGAGGAAGCAAAAGAATACATTGCAGGTGTATGGCACAAACTAATCCCTGATTACGCAGTAAATATTGAAAGTATAAACGATCGTTATGAATGGTTACACAGGGAAAACAGGAATTTTGTAAAACTAATTTCGGCTTGTTGCCTAATAAGTGTATTCTTATCCATGATAGGTTTATTTGCCATCTCGGTTGATAAAAGTCATAAACGAATTAAAGAAATTGGCATTCGTAAAATAAATGGTGCTAAAACATATGAAGTGCTATCAATGCTTAATAAGGATGTTCTAAAATGGATAGCAATCGCTTTCATAATAGCCACACCATTTGCCTGGTACACCATGTACAAATGGCTTGAAAACTTTGCTTACAAAACCGAATTAAGCTGGTGGATATTTACCCTGGCAGGTGTACTGGCTTTGGGAATTGCATTACTTACAGTAAGCTGGCAGAGTTGGAGGGCAGCAACGAGGAATCCGGTTGATGCATTGAGGTATGAATAATTTGATAAAAACTTAAACATGATAAAACAACATTTCAGAACAAGCCTAAGAAACCTTAAAAACAACAAGGTTTACTCTCTGATCAATATTATTGGTCTGTCTTTAGGATTTACAATAGTATTCCTCATTTTTCTTTGGGTAAAATACGAAACCAGTTACGACCAATACCATGAATATAAAGACAGGATTTATCGAATCCAGCGAGACCCGTTTTGTTCACTTGCTCCTTCGTTTGTACCATTGATGGAGCAGGACTTTCCTGAAATGGAACATGTAGTAAGAGTAGCAAATGCAGGAAAGGTTATGGTGAAAAAAGAGGACATTACTTATGTTGAAGAGAATGTATACTTTGTTGAACATGACATTTTTGATGTGTTTTCCTTCAATATGATCTACGGCAATCCTGAAAATGCATTAGTCAATCCTTTTTCAATTGTTATCACAAAATCTACAGCAAAAAAATTCTTTGGTGATAAAAATCCATTGGGCCAAACTCTCATTTTCGATGGAGAATATCTAAACACAATTACAGGTGTAATAGAGGATATACCCAAGAACTCACACATGCCTGTGAATATCCTTACATCTTATGAAACATTAAGGCAATTTAATGAAGAATATTTTTTCGGATCAAGCAATTTTAGCGATAATGTTTGCGAAACCTATACACGATTGGCTCAAGGTTCAGATCCGAAAAAAATTGAAGCTAAGTTTCCTGATTTTATTGACCGTTACCTTCCACCTTTTACCAACGAAAATGGAGATGAAGTTAGAGTAAGTTCTTACACTAATATTAATCTAAAAAAAGTTACTGATATTCATCTTACATCGCATACCTTAAATGAAATCGTACCGGGTGGTGACATAAAATATGTCAGGATATTTTCGCTGGTAGCAATTTTGGTCCTCCTGATTGCATGCAGTAATTTTATAAATCTGGCAACTGCACAAGGCCTAAAAAGGGCAAAAGAAATTATTGTTCGAAGATTAAATGGTTCGACCAGGAGTAACCTGATTTGGCAATTTATTCTGGAATATATCCCTCTTGTTTTAATATCACTCGTATTGGCAGTAATTATTATTAAGTTTATATCACCATATTATTGCAATTTTATTGGTATCCCATCGAGTTACAAGATCCCCCTCATTCAAAATATTATATTCTATTCGTCAGTTTTTATATTCACCTTTATTACAGCTATTCTTTACCCGGCCATTAGCATTTCAAGCAAAAAATTATTTGCCAGGTTTAAAAATAATTCTGCATCCTTAACTCTGGCCTCAGTTTCAAATAAAAAAAGTATAATACGAAGAGGCCTTGTTATTTTCCAGTTTAGTATTTCAATTGTTATCATGATCTGTTTTGGAATGATCAACCGGCAGATGAAATTTATGAAAAATACCAACCTTGGCTATAACAAGGAAAATGTAGTAATTATTCCAACAACACAGATTATTAATGAACATTGGGATGAATTTAAAGAAAAACTAAAAAACTATTCTGGAATAAAGCAGGTGACCATCACAAAATTTATACCTACCGACCGCTTACTTGATCGTCCCGGATTGGAAATTGAAGTTAACGGTGAATGGAGAGAAAATGTTAATGGTATAGCGCGGAATTGTGTTGATTACGATTATCATAAAACTTTTGATATGAAAATTATTGCAGGCAGGGATTTTGATAGCAAAATTTTATCGGATGCAACAGAAGCCGCCATCCTAAATGAAAAGGCAGTAAAACAGTTAGGATTCGAAAATCCGGAACAAGCTATTGGATCGCTTGCCCGCTGGGATTTTAATTCAAATAAAAGAGGAAAAATAATTGGTGTTGTGGAAGATGTTCATTTTGAGTCGTTACACAATGAAATCCCTGCTATGATCCATTATATGAGCAATGATGTACATAATATTGCTATTCGACTCGTTCCGGGCAATGTATCTGCTTCCCTGGATTATATTGAAGACACGTGGGATAATTATCATCATGGATACCCTATGCAATTTTCATTTTTGGACGAAAAAGTTGATGCGCAATACAAAAGCGAAAAGCAAATGATGGTACTCTTTAAATATTTCGGTTTACTGGCAGTTTTAATTGCATGTTTAGGATTGTATGGTTTGGCAAGATTTTCAACCGAAACAAGGGTAAAAGAAATAGGCATAAGAAAAACAAATGGTGCTACTCAAATTAATATCCTCACTCTATTATCCGTAGATTTTACTAAAAATGTGCTTTTTGCTTTCATCATTTCAGGTCCGATTGCCTGGATTTTTATTGATAAGTGGTTAAGCAACTTTGCTTTTAAAACAAACATTAGCTGGATGATTTTTGCCGTATCGGGATTGATTGCATTACTAACTGCTTTGATTACTGTAGGCGCACAAAGTTTAAAGACTGCAAGAAGGAATCCGGTTGAAGCTTTGAGGTATGAGTAGAAGAGGTTGTAAACAGTAAACAGCGAATAGGAAATGGTTAGTAACCAGGAAAAAATAAAACTGAATTTTTAAACATTAAACTATGAAAAAAAATACTTTACGTCGAAGCTTTCTTAAACAAGGTATGCTTGTAGCCACAGGCTTGTTTTTTCTGCGAAACCAATCCAAGGCACAATCAATTGAACGTACTATTAACTCTGCAAGTGGAACCACAAGCTTTGCTTCAAACGAAACACTTGAGACAATAAGAAATCTGCATACAACGCATGGTAATTTTCAGGATAAGAAAATTCCTGATGCAGATCTTGAACAAATTAAAAAAGCAAGCATACATGCAGCAAATTCTTCAAATATGCAGACCTATTCCATAGTAGTAGTTAAGGATGCTGCTAAAATCAAAGAAATTTCAACCTATACTGGCAGTGCAATGTTACTTTTTTGCATTGATTACAATCGTTTAATCACCTGTGCAAAAACATTAGGTCATGATTATTACCCTGATAACATGACTAATTTTGTAACCGCAAGTATCAATACTTCTATGGCAGCCCAAACAGCTGTCATAGCAGCACAATCACTTGGCATTGATACCTTAACCACCAATGGTATACATCGTGGTAATATGCAACGAGTCTGGGATATACTTGAACTTCCTGAAGAAAAATGTTTCCCCCTGATTGCACTGGTATTAGGATATGCTACTGAAGAGCCACCATATCATAAAGGGAGATTAGATAACGAAGGTGTTTTTCATGAAGAAACTTATCATAAATTAACCGAGGATGAAATCCAACAGATCATAGCAGCTTATGACAATAAGCAGAATCATCTTGGATTGAATGAAGATTGGGATAAGGATGGACATAAACATTACCTGGACTGGCTACATAGTTATTGGCTTGGAGGGCAAAAAGCACCCACAAAAGAAGAAACCCAGGTTTTTAAATTTATTAAGAAAAGTGGATTCGTGATCTCATAAAAATTAATACAATCTTTACTCGATACAAGTCTCAATAAAAACAGTATTATCTGAAACAACAATAAATTTTAAATATATGATCAAACTATCCAATGTTTACAAGTATTACGATTCCAAATTTCAACGCACATTTGTGTTGAAAGATATCGATCTGGAAATTAAAGAAGGAGAATTTATTAGTATCATGGGGCCAAGCGGTGCTGGAAAATCAACACTGCTTAACATAATAGGCTTACTCGATGATCCTTCGGAAGGTGAATACCATTTGCTTGGTGAACCTGTTCATAATCTTAAGGAAAAAAGGAAAACTGAATATCATCGTCATTACATAGGTTTTATTTTCCAGGCATACCACCTGATCGAAGAATTGACGGTATATGAAAATATTGAAACTCCACTGATATACAAGAAAGTAAAAACCAAGGAAAGAAAGGCCATTGTTGCCGACTTACTCGACAGGTTCAATATTGTTGCTAAATCGGATCTTTTCCCCGATCAACTGTCAGGCGGGCAGCAACAACTTGTTGGTGTAGCACGCGCTATTGCAGGGAAACCTAAACTTCTTCTGGCCGATGAACCCACGGGTAATCTCCACACCGATCAGGGAACAGTAATCATGGATCTTCTGAAAAAATTGAATCAGGAAGGTATGACCATTATCCAGGTTACGCATAATGAAAAGTTTGCAAAATATGGCAAAAGAATTATCAGGCTGGAAGATGGATTGATGACTGAATAGCATAATTACTTACTTATTCTAAAAAATGTTAAAAAGATAAAAGCAGTTGTAGAATTTCTTATTTTGTGTTATCAGAATGTGCTATGCAGACACTTAAATGGCAAACCTGCTTGCCAAAAGAGGGTATACCAGCAGATAGGGCTGGCATACTGCAACGAGAAATCTGGTAGAAGCTTTGAAAAATGAATAAGTCCTGAACCGTGATTATAAAAGATTAAAACAATTGAAATGCTTAAGAAACAGCATAATTAAGACACTAAACAGAAGACTATAATTTATAATGCAAATACGCCTGATAATACGAAACCTGAAAATGCATCCTTTTCTTAACTTTATTAAGATTATCGGATTAGCTCTATCGCTTTGCGGAGTTTTGTTTATCTCTCTGTTTATAAAAAATGAACTGAGTTTCGATAAGTATCATACAAATGCTGATCGTATATATCGTTTTACAACCACCGATCCCTCTTTCCTTAATAACAGTCATTTTGCCCGTATGGTAAGATCGGAAGAGATACCTGATTTAGCCGAATATTTTCCTGAAATTGAAAAATATGTTAGACTTAAACATGTAAGGGGGGGTATTTTAATGAAGGAAGACAACTTCTATAAAATAAACCAAGGTTTTATTTGTGATAGTACATTCTTTGAGATTTTCAATGCTGAACTTACAATAGGAAATAAATTCTCTGTTCTCGATCAACCCGGTTCAATGGTAGTTTCGGAAAGTTTTGCCAATGAAGTCTTTGGCAATTCAGATCCCATTGGTAATATTTTGTCTATTCCATCAGGGCAATATTATGGCGAACAGCACGATTTTACCATTTGTGGTGTAATGAAAGATTTTCCTCAGAACAGTCATTTTCATCCTGATTTTATTACAACCCCTAATGATGGTTTAATTGGTTGGTGGGCATTCATATACTTACAGCTCCATGTAAATGCAAAACCTGAAAATATTATCTATGGATATCCTAATTTCCTTGCTGAAAGAAAAAATATAACAGTTGACGAAGTTCAAACAAAAGCTTATTTGCAAGAACTTACAGATATTCATTTACATTCTGATAAACTTCGTTAAATTGAAGCGAATAGAAGTATTGT
>CAYWBC010000121.1:0-1542 GCA_964456285.1 uncultured Bacteroidales bacterium | reverse complement strand
TAATTGCATTTATCAACATTGCAAGTCTAAACCTGGGAATGTTGGGTTATCATGAACGATTTTTATCCATCAACAGAATATTAGGATCATCCCGTTTCTCAGGTTTAACCTACTTTATTACCGAGAATTCCTTTATTATGGGTATTGCTGTAGCAATCGCATTTTTAATTTCCTTACCCATAAATGCATATATAGAAACATATTTTGGTCTTACACTGATCAAAGGAAATGCAGTATTTATAATTTCAGTAATTATCATATTTTTTGTCTTTGGTATTGTTGCCGGTATTCAACCCTTATGGAAGAAGGTATTTGAAGAAATATCAAATACTTCTTTACTACAGAGTTCATCCAAAATAAAGAATAGTACGCAGAATAGTAAAATTGTAGTTACACAATATGCCTTTTCGATATTGTTGATGATAACAGTTCTGATATTCTACCGTCAGACCAATTTTTTACTAAACAACTCTTTAGGAGTTAGTAAGGGCAATGTAATTTGTATGGAGTCTGTTCATCAGAATATCCAAAAGAAGTATGACATTTTTAAAAAAGAGTTATTAAAATACAATAGCATTGAATCAGTTTCAGCTATGATGGAACCTCCTGGTGGAGAAGCAAACGATATGTTTCAATTTAAACTCGAAGGTTATGATAACATTAACAATGAAATTAAAGAACGAGTCGGCGTTTTCTCCTGTGATTATTCTTTTCCTGAGATCTTTAATCTGGAGTTTTTAAGTGGTGTAACTTTTTCTGATAGTTTCCTCGATAACGATGGCTCAGGGGAGTATATAATCAATGAAGCTGCGTTACACCAGTTTAAGTATCATGATCCCAATAATATTATTGGAAAACAATTTCAGTTGATATTTAATAATGAGGAAATCCCGCTTCCCGATGGTAAAATAATCGGTGTTGTTAAGGATTTTTATCTTTCAAATATGAAAAACAATGTTAAACCATTGGTATTATTTAAAAGAAAGAATTTATGGGTATTGAATTTTGTAATATCCTTTAAACCGGATGAAAAGAATGAAGCCATTACAGCGATTGAAAAAACATGGAATGATCTGTTTCCTGGATATCCTTTTGAGTATGAACATGTAGAAAATATGTACGGAAAGGTCTACCAAAGGGAACTCCTTCAAGTTAAATTACTATTTATTTTTACACTGATTGCACTTTTCATTTGCTCAATGGGAATGCTTGGTCTGTCCATATTGCATTCTCAACAACGAATAAAGGAGATCGGAATACGAAGGGTGAATGGTGCAAAAGTGTATGAGGTATTATTGATGTTAAATTTTGTATTCATTAAATGGGTAATAGTTGCTTTCATAATAGCCGTTCCTTTTGCCTATCTGATAATGCAAAAGTGGCTCCAAAACTTCGCCTATAGAACAGAATTGAATTGGTGGATTTTTGTTCTTGCAGGAGTGCTGACATTAGGCATTGCATTGCTTACGGTAAGTTGGCAAAGTTGTCGGGCAGCTACCAGAAATCCGGTCGAAGCTCTCCGATACGAATAGTAAGGAGAAC
>CAYWBC010000120.1:0-10614 GCA_964456285.1 uncultured Bacteroidales bacterium | reverse complement strand
ACCTCTGTAATGCACACTATGTATTGTTTTGTAAAAAACTTTAAATTTTAATTATAAGATTGTATCCAGATAACAGTACTATCGATCAACTGAAATAGTGCCATTTATATTAATTTTCTGGTAATCCAATGGAAAAAATTCGTTTCATTATACAAAAAAACTGGTCGCTTATAACAACATCTCTGTGTTCTTCTATAGTATGAAAATGAAAAGTTACTTTTGAGAAAAAATAGCCCATAATTCCCTTACATTTCCCATGTTCAGTGTATTTACACAACGTTTTATGGAATAAATTATATGTCTATAATTTTGATGATGAATAAATTACATGCTAATTTAAATGAATTTTTAAAACTAGCCAAAAAAAGAGGGCTTGGAGCCCTCTTAAATATTTCAATTTTTTCAATTAAACCGAAAGCGTATACCTTAAAAACTCAGTAACAGTAAGTTCCTTATCTTGTTCCTGCAAGTATTGACGAATTGTTTTTTTACTGTCTTTTGTGAAATCCTGATTCAATAGAGTATTTTCTTTATAAAACTTATTTAGTTTGCCTTCAGCTATTTTATCTACTATATTTTCTGGTTTTCCTTCTCTGAGTGCTTGTTCACGGCCAATTTCTCTTTCCTTCTCAACAATATCAGCAGGAATATTCTCTTTATCAATAGCCACAGGATTCATAGCAGCAATTTGCATTGCTATATCCTTTGCTACTTGTAATTCTACATTTTTATTGAAGCCAACAAGTGTCGCTAATTTATTGCCGGGATGAATGTAAGGAGTTACAAGGGCTGCTTTTATTTTACTATAATATGCAAGCTCAATTTTCTCACCTATTATTCCAATTTGTTCAATAATCTTATCAGCAACAGGCTTTCCATCCAGATTCAATTGCTTAAGTGCATCCAAATCCGCAGCATCATTGGCCATTGCAAGATCAAGAATTTGCTTTGCAAATCCAACAAAATCTTCATTTTTAGCAACAAAGTCTGTCTCACAATTCAGTACAATCATTGCACCTAA
Organism: uncultured Bacteroidales bacterium; assembly: GCA_964456285.1. Taxonomy (GTDB): domain Bacteria; phylum Bacteroidota; class Bacteroidia; order Bacteroidales; family UBA10428; genus UBA10428. Next base: position 9,593 of record CAYWBC010000120.1, on the reverse strand, counting down.
AGTACCTTCCTGATTAATGCCAGCAAGAGTTACACCTTCGCTAGCTTCACGGTCTGCCCGCTTGTTTGCTACTGCTTGTCCTTTTTTACGTATTATTTCAACAGCTTTACTAAAATCTCCATCGGCTTCCTGAAGTGCTTTTTTGCAATCCATCATTCCTGCACCGGTAGACTTTCTGAGTTTGCTGACATCTGCAGCTGCTATCTGAGTCATGTAAAATATTTTTAGGTTACTTATTCGTCTTCTTTTAATTCTTCCACTTCTGATATAGCTTCTGGAATACTTTCTTTGGCATCATCCGATTTTTTTGCAGGAGATTTTTTAGCAGCTTCTTTGTTTTTAATCGATTCTTCCTTGGATGCTGCCTCTTTCTCACGCTCCATTTTTCTTTCTTCCAAACCCTCGGTAATTGCCTCGCATACCTTATTAACAATCAAAGAAATAGACTTTGAAGCATCATCATTAGCTGGTATTGCAAAATCGACCATGTTAGGATCAGAGTTTGTATCCACCATTGCAAAAACAGGAATATTAAGTCTGTTTGCTTCTCTTACAGCAATGTATTCTTTTGCAATATCCACTATAAACATGGCAGCTGGCAAACGAGTCAAATCTGAAATACTTCCAAGGTTTTTTTCCAGCTTAGCACGCTGACGTGTTATTTGCAATCTTTCACGCTTTGACATATTTTTAAAAGTGCCATCAGTAGCCATTTTATCAATTGAAGCCATTTTCTTGACAGCTTTCCTGATGGTTGGGAAATTAGTTAGCATCCCTCCTGGCCAGCGCTCAGTAACGTAAGGCATATTTACCTCTTTTACTCTTTCAGACACCAAATCTTTTGCCTGTTTCTTGGTGGCAACAAATAAAATTTTTCGCCCCGATTTAGCTATTTGCTTCATTGCACTGCAAGCTTCTTCGAGCTTAACAGCAGTTTTCTGCAAATCAATAATATGAATCCCGTTGCGCTCCATAAAAATATAAGAAGCCATATTCGGGTTCCACTTTCTTTTCAAATGTCCAAAATGAACACCTGCATCTAATAATTCATTGAAACTTGTTTTTGACATGTCTAATTTGTTTACATTCTACAATTTATCAACTCTGAAGTAGCTCCAGAATGGAAGTCTTCAGGGTTTAGATACTAAACAATATAAATAGATAATACTAACGCTTACTAAATTGAAATCTTTTCCTTGCTTTCGGTTGACCAGGCTTTTTCCTTTCAACCTCACGCGGATCTCTTGTAAGAAATTTATTTGATTTAAGTATCTCTTTTGATTCAGGATTTATCTTGACTAATGCTCTGGAGATAGCCAAACGCACTGCTTCAGCCTGCCCTTTAACTCCTCCTCCATAAAGATTAACCTTTATGTCGAACTTTCCTTCCGAATCTGTAACAGCCAGAGGTTGATTAACTATGTATTGTAACTGACGGAGAGGAAAATATTCTTCTACATCTCTATTGTTAATGCTTATTTTACCCTTGCCATCGCTTACATATATTCTGGCAACGGCTGCTTTTCTTCTTCCTAGAGCGTTTATTACTTCCATAAAGCTATTTAATAGAATTTAATTTAAGTTCTTTAGGTTGCTGAGCCTCATGCTTATGCTCAGATCCATTATAAACATAAAGATTTTTAAAAATGGCATTGCCAAGTCTACTTTTTGGTAGCATACCTTTCACTGCATTTTCAATTACCTTAGAAGGATCCTTCTTCATTAGTGTTTCAGCATTTTCTGATTTCTGACCACCAGGATATCCAGAATGCCGAATATATGTTTTATCAACAATTTTATTTCCTGTGAGCCTGACTTTCTCAGCATTGATAATAACAACATTGTCGCCACAATCAACATGGGGTGTAAAATCAGGTTTATTCTTACCTCTTATTATTTTAGCAACTTTTGAGGCAAGTCTTCCCAGTACTTCATTGTCAGCATCAACTATATACCATGCCTTATTTACAGTAGCTTTATTTGCTGATTTTGTTTTATAACTTAATGTATCCACTTTTCAATGTTTATGTTACTTTCTTATCTATGAGTTCTCCCACCCATTTTTTGTGGAGTGCAAAAATACAATAAATTTTATGAATTAAACAAACGCCATCGAATTTATTTTACAGGAATTCCACCGATTAAAAAATGCTCCTAAATTCACGTGCATTAACACATTAGAAGGATCTTCAAAATTACAAATCTATATGTCTGGAATGAATAAATAATTCATACTGTAAACCTGTAGCCATGAATTTTGATACTTTTACAAATTCTTCACAACAATATGGAAGATCTTATTAAAATTCTAAGATAGATAGAATAATGAAAAGTGATAGTGATAAATTATACATGCGATGTGTCCGGAAAAAAATAAAATTTTCTGTAGTTTGTGAAGTGGGGGTATATATGCCTGAAACATCAAATGTGCTAAAATTTATTAAGGATGGTGTCAAAGCTATTCTAGTAGAACCCGATAAAAAATCCCTGTCCAGGATTCGTGAGGTTTTTAAAGATGACAATGTTGTTGTTGTTCCTTATGCAATATACGATTACAATGGAGAATTGGAATTAGTTCAAAGAGATGCATCAACATTTGCGAAAGATTTGCCTTCAAGTCCTGCCCTGGATAATGACAATTATTCCATTAAGAATCAAGACACCTTTAAAGTTGAATGTAAAGTTTTTAATGATGTTGACACGGGGAATATTGAACTCTTAAGTATTGATACCGAAGGTTGTGAATGGTATGTTATAAAAAATCTGGTGAGCAGACCTAAAGTTATCTGTCTGGAAACTCATGGCAGGTTTTACACAAATCCATTTATCAAGGAGATCCGGCAATGGATGAAAATAAATAAATATAGTGCCTGGTACAAAACTAAATCAGATACTATCTATTATAAAAATGGAGTTACTAACTTATCCCTTAATGAAGGGATCAGTTTGTTCTTTATGAATTTCTATCTAGGCCTAAGAAGATTAAAGAAGCACTTCATCAAAAAATAGGGCTCTTTAGTAATCCATTGTTTCGTATCAGATTTATTTCCCGGTTGCGAAGGCCTTTCCTTGATTCCGTTATTTCCGGGATTTGAAACCTAAAGAATAATATGCAATTTTTAAAGCTAAATCTGGTGTGATAATTAAGCTGCCCCCTGATTTTATATTCCTGACAAAATAGCTTAATTTGTAGAATAATTAGTTTAGCATGCTATCACAATCCTATCATCGATATATATTCCTTTTTGCCACAGCTCTGCTGCTAATTGGCATGCCGGTTTCATTTTTCATTCTCAGTCTTGCGCAAATAATTTTATTAATTAACTGGCTTCTGGAAGGTAATTTCAAGTACAAATTCCATGTAATAAAAACAAGAAAAGCGCTTTTGCTAATTATCTCCATTTACCTGGTACATCTTCTCGGATTATTTAATACAGACAACTTTTTCAAAATATTATTTGAGTTAAGAAAACTTTTTATTGATTCGGGGATCAAAGAAATTATTGTCAATTTTAAAGAAGTAAATCTCCCTGCGAATTATTCCTGGGCATTGCATGATTTACGAATAAAATTGCCCTTGCTTATTTTACCCTTAGTTTACGGCACGTCTGAGCCCTTCAGTAAAATAGAATTCAAGACTATTCTGCTCGTATTTATTGCCACAGCGCTGGTGAATACTTTTATTACGAGTTTCGTTCTGCTGGGATTTTCAAAAAATATCAATCCGGTTGATGCCCGTTATGCTTCATTGTTTATCTCCCATATTCGGTTTTCATTGATCATTGTGTTGTCTGTTTTTTCACTTGTTTATCTGACTTATTCAAAACAGTTTAAACTTTATAAAGGAGAAAAGACCATATCTCTTCTAATTATTTTATGGTTTTTATGTTTCCTGATCCTACTAAAATCTTTTACAGGAATTATTATTTTTCTATTCCTTTTCCCAATTGGTTCAATTTGGATTGCTTATTTACAGAAGAACAGAAAGCTGGTAAAAATCGCTGTCATTACTATCACCATTTTTGTAGTTGGAACTATAGTCTATAGTCTGTTTTCATATTTTCGATATTCTCATAAGGAAGAATTCCTTCCGGAAACACTGGAAAAATATACAGTGAATAGCAACTCATATGTTCATATCCTTCATAGAGACGGATATGAAAACGGATTCAGAATATGGATTAATATCTGTGATAAAGAATTGAAAAATGAGTGGAATCAAAAAAGTACTTACAAATATGATTCTCTTGATAGAAAAGGACAAAAGATAAGAACAACTTTAATCAGATACCTGGCTTCTCTTGGTTATAAAAAAGACTCTATAGGGATTAGCCAGCTAGACGCCAATGATATCGTTATGATTGAAAATGGTTATACAAATCATCTCTACAAAAATAAATTTGCGCTTTATCCGAAAATCTACGAATTGTTTTGGGAAATTGAGATGTATATAAAGGGCGCTAATCCAGGCGGGCACTCGATTACTCAAAGAATTGAGTTCCTTAAGACAGGGGCTCATATCATTCAAAATAATTTTTGGTTTGGTACCGGAACAGGTGATGTCAGAGAAGAATATAGGCTTCAATACATCAGAGATAATTCCAGGCTAGATGTAAAATACAGATTAAGAGCACACAATCAATTCTTTACCTTCTTTCTGAGCTTTGGTCTGTTCGGATTTCTCTGGATTTCTTTTGCCCTATTCTATTCGCCCAAACTTGAAAACAAGTATGGAAATTTTCTTTTCATGATTTTTTTCCTGATAGGAATTTTGTCGATGTTGAACGAAGACACACTTGAAACTCATGTTGGGGTTTCATTCTTTGCATTTTTCTATGCTTTTCTATTATTCTCAATGCCTGAAAATGAATCCGGAAAGCATTAAGCTTAAAGAAGCATTCTATTGCAGAGATGTATTAGAGATAGCACCTGATCTGATCGGGAAATTCCTGGTTGTAAAAAATAATCAGGGCCTTAATGCATACATGATAACTGAGGTTGAAGCATATAGAGGAGAAGAAGACAAAGCATGTCATGCTAACAAAGGCCGCACAGCACGAACAGAAATAATGTACCACGCAGGTGGAAATATTTATGTTTACCTTATTTATGGAATGTATTGGATGTTAAATTTTGTTACAGGCCATGCTGATAACCCTCAAGCTGCTCTAATTAGAGGAATTGAGGGTTTTGATGGCCCGGGAAAGCTAAGCAGAAAACTTGATATAAACGGAAGCTTTTATGGTGAACATCTTTGTCGTTCAAATCGAATCTGGGTTGAAGACAGAAAGCAAATCCCAAAAATAAAAACATCAGGAAGAATAGGAATTGATTATGCTGGAGAACCATGGATAAGCAAACCATGGAGATTTAAGATTTCTTAAACATGCTTTATACTTTTAAAGAAAATCGATCAGTTACATTATAAAAATGCTAAACCAATTTAGTGATTTTCTTTGTCAGTTCGCAGAGCATCTAGGCAATTTCAATTGCATAGATTAGATTTAAATAAAAAAAATGTTTAGAATTAATACTAGATTCCCCCTTCTGTTTGATTATTATTGTAAAATAACGTTCTTTGTCGACATGTTTATACTCTTGTCAAATGAAAAAATTTTCGACTATTAATAACCTGTCCGGTTGGATAGTTTTCCTCATCGCTTTAATTACTTATTTATCAACTCTTGAACCCACAGCAAGTTTCTGGGATTGCGGTGAATTTATTGCTGCATCTTATAAACTTCAGGTTGGCCATCCACCGGGGGCTCCGTTCTTTTTATTGCTTGGGAGACTTTTCACACTTTTTGCAGGCAACAACAAAGAGCTTGTAGCTCTCACTATCAATGCTCTATCTGGTTTTGCCAGCGCTTTTACTATACTATTTCTATTCTGGACTATTACCCATCTGGTAAAAAAGATCATTTCTAGTCAGGATGGCCCTGATTTGTCTGAAAAGATAATAATTCTTGGTGCCGGAGCTGTCGGGGCATTAGCTTATGCCTTTAGTGACACATTTTGGTTTTCTGCCGTAGAAGGTGAGGTTTATGCAAGCTCTTCCCTTTTCACTGCTCTTGTATTCTGGGCAATATTAAAATGGGAAAATATTGCCGATGAAAAATACGCAAATCGTTGGCTGATATTAATAGCTTATATGATGGGCTTATCCATTGGTGTTCATTTATTGAACCTGCTGGCCATCCCGGCGATTGTGCTGATATATTATTTCAGAAAATACAAAGTGACAAGGCAGGGTGTTATAGCTGCTTTAGGCATCTCAGCGATAATCATTGCTGGTATAATGTTTATGTTGATTCCCGGTCTGGTCAAGCTGGCCACACTCTTTGAAAGAATATTTACCAATGGCTTCGGGATGCCCTATTTCTCTGGTACATTGATCTACATTTTTATTTTAATTTCTTTGTTGATACTTGGCATTTTACGAAGTACTAAACAACAAAAAGCAATTCTCAATACAATACTTCTGGGTATTACTGTAATTACTATCGGTTATTCCTCTTATGCATTGGTACTTATCCGATCTGGAGCCAATCCTCCGATGGACCAGAATAATCCTGAAAATCTTTTCAATCTTTTATCATACCTCAACAGAGAACAATATGGAGACAATCCATTAATTTATGGGCAGTATTTCAATGCCCCTGGGCAAAATGAAGGAAATGGAAAACCAGTTTTTGCTCCAATAGATGGTAAATATCAAATCATCTCTCATAAAACAAACTTCAAATACGCCAAATCTTATAAGACGCTATTCCCCAGAATGTACAGTTCACAACCTGATCATATTGATGCGTATGTAAAATGGACCAAAATGAATAAAGATGATCTGTATATGGCTCGTACTGATCATTCGGGAAAGATCATGAGGGACCAGATGGGAAATGTTATTTATGACTACAGACAAGCAAAAAATAAACCGAGATTCTCTGAAAATATACTTTTTTTCTTTCGATACCAACTGGGACACATGTATTTCAGGTATTTCATGTGGAATTTTGCAGGAAGACAAAATGATATTCAGTCGCATTTCAAAGATGAAATTAACAACGGAAACTGGATCACTGGATATAAGTTTCTGGATTCATCGCGTTTGGGCAACCAGAAAATGCTACCCGACAAGCAACTCAAAAACAAAGCCTATAATAGGCTTTTCTTATTGCCTCTGATACTTGGTTTGATTGGATTGATTTTCCATTTCAAACAAGATCAGAAAAATTTCTGGGTTGTAATGTCTTTGTTTTTCTTTACCGGCATAGCCATTGTTATTTATCTTAATCAGTATCCCTTACAACCGCGTGAAAGAGATTATGCCTTTGCAGGATCCTTCTATGCCTTTTCTATCTGGATTGGATTGGCGGTTGCGGCCTTATATAAGTCTGCGAAAAGTAAAGACCTAAAATCTTTGGCTAACTATGCAATCCGGGGTTCAATTGTGGTTGTGGTTTTGGCTATTTTTGATTTTGCCAACAATGGCAGATTGACATTCACATGGACAATACTTTTCATTCTTTTTCTGATTTTGCTCTTACTTTTCATTATGAAACTTCTTGGCTCTGCAATAAAAAATCAGAAGGTGATTGCATCACTTGCATTGGCTTTTTGCATTCCGATACCAATTCTTATGGCATCCGAGAACTGGGATGATCATGATCGTTCAGGCAGGTTTGTAGCTCGCGATTTTGCCGCAAATTATCTAAATTCATGCGAACAGAATGCTGTCATATTTACAAATGGAGATAACGATACATTCCCTTTATGGTATGTGCAGGAAGTAGAAGGTGTAAGAACAGACGTAAGGGTTATTAACTTAAGTTATCTGTCTGCCGACTGGTATATTGAACAGATGGCCCATAAAGCATACGAATCAGAGCCTTTAAAAATGACTCTTACCAAGGATAAATACCAGCAGGGAAAGCGAGAGGTAGTTTTATTGTTTGATCGGGTTGAAGGTTATGTTGACCTTAAAGAGGCAATTGAATTTCTTGCATATGATGAGAGTCAGCCATTGTCTTTGCCCGGAATTCCTGAACCGAATTATTACATTCCACAACATAAATTTAAGATCCCAGCCGATTCTGCTCTTGTATTTGGCAATGGGACAATCAAACCTGAAATGGCCGGAAATTATCTCCCCGAATTAAAGTGGGAAATATCACGAAACTACCTCCTTAAAAATCATATTATGGCACTCGACTTTCTGTCAGCAAATGAATGGAACAGGCCATTCTATTATGCCATCACAGTTGGAAATGATAATTATATCAACCTCGATAAATTTTTTGAGATGAGCGGCCTTGCCTACAGAATTATACCTGCTGCTACAACAGACAATATCGGATATGTAGGCGGAATTAATACCGAAATCATGTACAATACAATGATGAATAAATTCGAGTGGGGAGGTATTGAAAACGATGAAATCTACCTGGATGAAAATTGCAGACGAATGATGGCTAATATGCGTCATAATTTTAGCAATCTCGCCGATGCACTTCTTCTAAAAGGGAAGAAAGATTCAGCAAGCATGGTGCTCAACAAAAGCCTGGAGCTTATTCCGAATGATCGTATTCCATTCGATGTTTATATGATAAGCATGGTAAATACCCTTTATAAACTACAGGATATTGAAAAAGCAAGGGATGTAGCCAATAAGATACTTGAAAATTCTTACCAGGATCTGGATTATCTAATCAGCCTGGATAAGCCATATTCAAATTACCTGACAATGGAGAAACGCTTTGCAGCGCATGTTTTCAGTGAATTGATTAATATCAGTCACAACAATGGAGATAAAGTTTTCAGTGCTGAAATTCAACAGAGATTGCAAGGCTATGGACAATCTCTTAATACTATTTTCCGATAGCTATGGCATACTGGCATATTTCAGGGTGGATGAAGATGATGTATTCCAATGTTATCTGGGATATGAAGAATACAGGAAAAACTATTTATCTAACTTTCGATGATGGACCGGTGCCAGATGTTACCGAAGAAGTTCTCGACATTCTCAACAAATACAGTGCAAAAGGCACCTTTTTTTGTCTTGGCAGAAATGTTGAGCGCCATCCCGAAGTATTCGAAAAGATTCTTGCAAAGAAACATGCCATTGGCAATCATACATATAGCCATTTAAAAGGCTGGAAATCTCCAAACAAAGAATATTTTAAGGATATAGAACTTGCGAAACATCATATTGATTCTGATTATTTCCGTCCTCCTTACGGGCAGATTCGCAGATCCCAAATAGGATTCCTGAAGAAGGAATATAAAATAATTATGTGGGAAGTAATGAGTCATGACTATGAGCGAAGAGTATCAAAGGACCTTTCTTTAAAGGCTATTCTGCGTTATTCAAAAGAAGGGTCTATCGTAGTTTTTCACGATTCAGTAAAAGCCATCGAGAAATTACGTTACATTCTTCCACGTTATTTAGAGCATTTTTCTGAGAAAGGGTATAATTTTGAAGCGATAGCAAATCGCTAATCCATGAAATTGCAGGACCTCAAAGATAAAAAAGTAGTTTTTTTTACTGCCGAAATACCTCCATCAGTTGCTGGTTCAGGAGTAAATGCATA
>CAYWBC010000119.1:0-10699 GCA_964456285.1 uncultured Bacteroidales bacterium | reverse complement strand
TGAAAAGTTCATAATTCACTTTAATTATTATTCATATCCTTCATTCTGAGAAACGCCTGTTAAATCGACAAAATTCTTTGGTAAAGGCCAACGTACGTGAAAAGACATCATAGTTTCAGCCAGTTCAGGATTGTGCGTCTGTATGCGATCCAAAAGAATTCCTAAACGTTTCAACATGGGATACCTGCGACCCTCAAATCCCAATTCACGAGCCTGTTCCTCTACTAAATTGTCAAGGCTTAGTTCTATCGGATCCTGACCGGCTCTTGCCCTTACCTGATCAAGCAGATCCTGTCCTCGTGTAAGATTGGTCCCTGATTGTAAATAAGCTTCGGCAGCTATCAGGTAAGCTTCAGAGTATCTGAATTGGATAACATTCTCGTAGGCAGCAGCATCATCGATAGTCCTGCCCAGACCATCATATTCCCAATACTTTGTTGTTGTAGGCACAATGGCCAGAGTATCTAACCCGGCAGTTTCATCGATATTCTCAGCAGTAACCGTATCACCAATCGCAACACCGGGGGGCAATGGATCCGCTGCTATATCGACATCATAAATCCAGTATCTCTTATGCCAGGCTTCCAGTCTCAGGTCATCATCCTCGAACAGCGTCCAGTAGTATGGACCAGGAACATTACGTGACCAGGGCCTTCCTCCCTGCTCAAATGAACGTGCTACTCCATTGCACCGGTCATAAAGGGGAATTAATTGGCAGGCGGTCCAGTTTTTACCATCTGCATCTGTTGCGCCAGATATAAATTGCCATGAAAAGATTATTTCGCTATTGTTCTGGTTAAGTTCATCAAAAATCTGTTCCAGGGCCACAAAACTATAAGACGGATCTGAAATTACTTCTTCTGCTGCAGCCGCAGCTTCTGTCCAATTTCCCAAATCCATATGTGCAAGAGACAATAAATGGTTGGCAGCTCCTTTCGATACCCTTCCCCTGCTGTCAAGATCACTTGCCGGAGGAAGAAGATCAATGGCATCCTCAAGATCGGTAATGATCAAATCATACACAGTGTTCTTATCTGCCAATTCATAAGTTTGGTCAGGATCATTAAATACATGATCAGCCAGAATAATATTATCCCAATACTCAATTAAGTTCAGGTGAAAGTAAGCCCTGAAATATAAGGCCTCACCCAGAACAGTGTTTCTTCGTTGCACTGCGTCCGGGTTTTCCCTGTTATAATCCACAACATCGATTTTTTCGATGATGGTATTGGCACGATTCAATCCAGCATAATAAGCATCCCAGATATCTTCGATACCATCATTTGTAGCATCAAATCCTCTAAATGTGGCCATTTCGTTCCAAATTGCCTGATCGCGAATATGCGATCCGGCTGCAATAATATCTGTATAGAATAATTTATAAAGAGAAAAATTTAAATCAGAATAGGGGTATTTCCCTCTTTCATAAACACTTAGAATAGATCCTTCAAGATTTTCAAGGGAAGTAAGCGCAATATCTATACTTAACTGATCTCTCGGTTCCAGATCAACAAAATCAGTACATCCCGGAATGAAAGTCAACAGGATAAATGCCTGAATTATATATATTTTGAATTTTTTCATTTTTCTGATGTTTAAAATTATCTAACTTAAAAATTAATATTTGTACCGATTGTCCAGACTCTTGTTATCGGGAATCTCCCAAGATCTGTTTCCGGAGAATAGGCATCTTTATATTTTGTAAAATACATCAGGTTATTGCCTCTTACATAGACTTGCAGAGTTGATACTTTTATCTTTTGTGATAACCGATGAGGAAGCGTATAAGCAAGAGAAACATTACGCAGAGAAACAAATGAGGCATCACGAACCCTTACAGCATCCTGATACCAATAGGGGCTGAGAGCATTAGGTTGTGGAAATTCATTCGTAGGATTTTCCGGAGTCCAGTAATCGACATTTATCTCATTACCCCGACCTGTAAGACCTCCGTAAAAATAATTAATCTTTGTAACTCCCTGCACTGCTTCGAGAAGAACTGTTAATTCAATCCCTTTATAGCTGAATGTATTTCTCAATCCACCATACCAATCGGGGGTAGGATTGCCAAGAAATGTCTGGTCATCGAAAGTGATAATACCGTCTGGTACACCATCAGGTCCGCTTATATCACGTATCTTGGGATCTCCCGGTCCGTAATTAGATTTGTCGGGATGCATGGCAGCCGCTTCAGCTTCTTCGCCAAGCTGCCAGACACCGATATAATCAAAATCGTAAATTTCATTAATATCCTGACCGATGAACCATCCGTTGGCTTCATCATCAACCTCATCCCCATTTTCATCTTTAGCACCACTCAGATGCACAATTTTATTCCTATCGCGAGCCCAGTTTGCAGTTATATCCCATTTAAAATCACCATCGAAAATGCGGTAACTTAGTATTATTTCAATTCCCCGGTTTTCAGTCTCACCAATATTACTTACTATTTCAGAGAACCCGGTAACAGAAGGAATTTGTTGATCAAGAATCAAATCAATGGTATTGGTTTTGTATACATCAATTGAACCAAACAACTTGTTTCCGAATAGTGCAAAATCTAATCCTGTATTGAACTGCTGGCTTGTTTCCCATTGTAATACTGAATTTCCAAGTTTATCGGCAGTATACCCTGAATACCAAGTCTGGTTAAATGGATACCTGACATCTTGGGTAAGGGCAATATATCCGTAGGTACCAATTCGGTCATTACCCATCCTTCCCCAGCTTATTCGGAATTTGAGAACATCTAGAAAACTTGCATTGTCAAGGAATTGTTCCTCACCTATATTCCAGGCAAACGAAAGAGAAGGAAAAAATCCCCATCGTTTATTAGATCCGAAAACACTGGAGCCATCATATCTTCCGGTGAAAGTAAAATTGTAGCGTCTATCATAGCTATAACCCAGTCGGGCGGCAAAGTACATTTGAGCCCATTCATCATTTTGATAGTCGATTCGTTTATACTCTTGTTGAGATGAATTTATTGCATTGTAAGACAGTAAATCAGTAACGGAACCCTCGCCGGAAACCCCCAAGGAGTCAAATTCCCAATATTGCATACCATAAACCAAGGTTGCATTGAAAGAATGCTTTTCAGCAAATGTCTTTTTGTAGGAAACAATATTGTCAAAAAGATAGGAATTTGGTACATTATAAGATATATTAGAATAATTGCGACCGGGTTCATCTTCAAGGGTTGACCAATTATACTTGGATGATGTAAACCGTCCATAATATTCACTACGATGTTCAACTGAGGTATTGATCCTATACGTAAGACCATCTATAATAGTAAATTCTACGTAAGGATTTAGAATAATACGGTTTGTCGTTCTATCAGTTTGGGATTCCCTGTACTTCCAATATGGATTGTAATCAAACTGATCCCCTTTTACTGTGGGAACCAACTCATTATTTTCATTGTAAATTCTTCCAAGAGGTGTATTTCCGAGAAAATCAGTAAAATCAGACTTATTCTGATACCAGACTGCGGCATTTCCGGTTTCATCGGCAACAGTTCTTGACAACTGTATCTTCGCTCCTATTTTCAGAAATTTATAAGGATTATAATCTGAATTCAGCCGGAAAGAATATCGATCGAATGAACTATGTTGCACAATACCATCTTCAAAATACAAGTCACCATTCATGTAAAACGTGAGTTTCTTGGTACCACCTGATAATGACATTCCGACATTGGTTATTTTTCCTATTCTGAGTAATTCGTCATGCCAGTCAATTTCGGTTCCATTATCCCAGTTTTCCCGCTCAACAGCATCGGTAAGCACATCATCGATAGTATTTGGTCGTTCTGCACCTTCGGCAGCATCCATTTTCAATTGGACAAATTGTTCCGCCTTCATTAAATCGGGTTTATGAACCAGGTCGCTCCATCCTTGCGATAAAGAAATATTTAACTCAGGTTTACCAACTCTTCCTGACTTTGTAGTAACCAGAATTACGCCATTTGCACCACGGGCTCCGTAAATAGAAGAAGCTGCAGCATCCTTTAAAACATTTACTGATTCGATATCATTCGTATTCAATTCGGAAAGGTTACCCCCCGTTGACGGCACACCATCAATAACAATCAGAGGTTCGTTACTGTTATTCAGCGAATTTTCTCCCCGAATCAGAAAATTTACACTTGATCCGGGTTTTCCATCTGTTCTGGTAACTCTTACACCAGGTATCTGACCCCTCATTGCTTCAACAAAATTAGGAATGGATGCTTTGGTAAGTTCTTCTGTCTTTATAGATGAAATTGCACCAGTGACGTTGGTACGATCCATGGTTCCATAACCAACAACAACTATTTCTTCCAGTTCTTCAATATTTTCAGAAAGTACCAGGTCAATAGTCGTTTGGTTCCCTATCGGTATCTCTTCTGTTAAATACCCTACGGAGGAGAATACCAACACAGCATCTGTTGAGGAAACAGTTAACGAATATTTACCATCAAGGTCGGTAATAGTACCACTGGTGGTTCCCTTCTCAGTGATGTTTACACCGGGTAAGGCGATTCCATCGACATCAGTCACTTTTCCCGAAATAGTTACTTGTTGAATCAGTTCCTTTTCGGTAGGATCAGGCATCTTGTCTTTTGCAAGAGTAGTCTGTGAAGTTATCAAACTTACAATGATGCACAACTTCAGGAGCATCATAATCTGGCTTAATTTCACTCTTCCGGAAGGGAAATTAAGGTTTAGGTTTACATTCATAATTTTTAATTAGGTTAATTAAATGGGTTAAATTGTTAATTATGTTTAAATTATTAGGTTAAATTCTATGTTGCAGATTAGGTAATATTCATTGGTAATTGTAATTATTAATGAATTGCGGAAATTTATTGTAAACTTAATTAGTTCACTATAAAATTTCAACCATTCACTGTAGAATTTGATGCAATGGAATAAATAACCCTACTGATAATCCTTCCAAAAGATAATGATATTAAAAGATTCCATTAGTTTGGAAATAATCTTAAAAAAATGACAAAGTATTCAATTTTAGCCTAACTATATTGTTATTTATTAATAACTCTTGGTCTGGAATACATATTTAATAGTCACATTTTCCTTTAAGAGAACCTTATTAGGTATGGATCATGACTCCCATAAATGCTTGGGCCAGTTCAAATGAATATACTTCTGAGTGTATATAATATCAGTATTCGTTTACATTTCCTTATGATTTATTGCGCATAAGTTCAGAATGACCTGGTGTTTGACGATTTACAAACTATTTTTAAATAAAGCTCATGAGTTAAGAAATTCAGAAGGAGGTTTACCGTACTGATCTTTAAAACTTTTTGTAAAGTATGAAGGCGAAGTAAAGCCAGTCAAGTAGGCAATCTCAGCCAGAGAATACTTTTTCGTTTCCATTAATTTTATGGCCTGCTTAAGACGAACGATCCTGATAAATTCAATAATTGTTTTGCCGGTCAATGCTTTTATCTTTCTGTATACATTGCTTCGGCTCAGGTTCAATGCAACAGCCAATCCTTCTACATTAAGCGTATTATCAGCAATATTCATGAGGATACAATCAATAGCATTTTGAAGAAACTTCTGATCCAATTCACTTTCTGCCATTTTACTTGGCATAATATAAACATCCTGACTAAAACTGGCATAAAGCTTTTTTCTGGATTGAATCAGTTGATTGATCTTTGCTCTCAGGAATTGCATATTAAAGGGTTTTGTGATGTAGGCATCAGCTCCTATTTCAACTCCCTCAATCTGGTCATTGACTGTAGTTTTGGCAGTGAGTAATATTATAGGAATGTGAGAAGTCCGGATATCGGCCTTAAGTACATTGCATAATTCAATCCCTGTGCATTGCGGCATCAAAATATCACTGATAATTAAATCAGGTATTTTCTCGAGAGCAAGTTCAATACCGGTTTTTCCATTCTCCGTGTAGATGATCGAATAACTATTGCTCAGCTCTTTCACTAAAAAAGTCCTGAGCTCGTAATTATCTTCTACAATTAAAACCTCCTCTTTTTTTTCAGTTTGATCAGCACTTCCAGGCTCTATTTCATGCTTTTTTACACTTACGTCTTCCTGTTCATTAATTATGATTGTACTAAGAACACTTGTGGGTTCGTTGACGATTTCATCTTCATCAAAGGCGGCACGGTCAATGGGCAGCACAAATGAAAACCGAGTCTCAAGTTTTGGAATACTGCTTACTTTAATGCGTCCATGATTCAATTCAACCAGTCCCTTAGTTAGTGCCAGCCCAATCCCAGTTCCTGTATTTTTCTTTTTTTTGGTGACCAATGACTGGTAAAACTTCTCAAAGATAAACGGAAGGTCTTCAGTGGAAATGCCTGAACCATTGTCAATAACCTCGATCTCTGTATACCTCGAAGCAGTGTTTATTTCTTCTCCCGAAAATACATATTCATTTTTAGCTATTGCTGAATTCATGGAATTTACACGAATGTGTATGTTACCCCCATCCGGTGTATATTTAGCTGCATTTGATAGCAAATTGAGTAATATGGTCTCCAACTTTTCAGGATCAAACCAAGCCTGAATAATTTTGTCGCCAGCCGTGATGGAAAAATTAATTTGCCTTCTTTTAAAATTTACCAAGAAATAGGATGACACCTCTTCAATGAAGCTGATAATTTCCCCGTGCCTTACCTTTAAAGTTGTTCTACCCTCCTCTAATTTCCTGAAATCCATAAGGTTATTTGTTAATTGGAGCAAGCGTTGCGCGTTGCGGTATATAACCAGCAACTGTTCTTTCATTTTTGAATGAGCGGAAAGTAAAAGACTCTCCAGTGGCGCAATTATTAAGCTGAGAGGAGTACGGAATTCATGTGAGATATTCGTAAAGAATTGGATATTGGCCTCGTTAAGGTCGTGTTCTTTCTCCCTGCCCAATTGTTCCAGTCTTAACCGATGCTTAATATGGATTCGTTCATTCCAAATAATCAGGGCAACAGCAATTAATATAGAAATAAATATAATATAGGCAAGGATGGCCCACCAGGTTTTCCAGAGTGGTGGTTTAATAATGATCTTCAGTGTAGTGGGTATATTGTTCCAGATTCCGTCATTATTTGAACCTTTTACCATAAAAATATACTCTCCTGGTTTAATATTTGTGTAACTAGCACTTCTGTTACTGCCCGTATAAATCCATTCTTCGTCAAGTCCCTCCAGTTTATAGGAAAACTGATTCCGTGCAGGTCGGGTATAATTCAATGCAACAAATTCAATAGTAAAGGAAGATTGGTCATGTCTTAGTATAATTTCCGAAGTTTCCCCGATATGCTTTTTCAGGGGTGAATTTGTAGCGCCTATTTCTGCAGAAACATTATTTATTTTAAGATTTGTCAGGTAAACAGGAGGTATAAAACTATTGGTTTTTATTTCTTTAGGATAAAAAATATTGAAGCCATCTTCTCCTCCCAGGAAAAACAAACCTTCACTTGTCTGCAAACAAGAGCGCACAAAAAATTCGTTTGAGTTTAGCCCGTCATCCCGGTTGTAGTTTTTAAAACTTAATGAATCATAGTTAAACCGGCAAAGTCCATTCCTTGTGGTGATCCATAGATATCCCTCGTCATCCTCCAAAATTCCTTTGATTGAATTACTGGGTAGACCATCTTGTTTATTGATGTTAAGAAAAGTGCTATCGAATTTATTAAATAACATTAAACCATAATCCGCACTACCAATCCAGATTCTTTCCTTGCTGTCTTCAAATAAAACATCAATCATTCTGCTTGTTAATCCTCTCCCATCCTCAAACTGAACAAAATTAAAACACTGAGGATCATTGTCCTGCCCAAAAGTTAATGAGACAAGTCCATTCAGAGTTCCAACCCAAAATCCGCCATCCTGGCTTTCCAGGATAGAGGTAACATAGGCTGATGAGTTTAACACCGAGGCTTGATCCTTACAAACAATCTGTCTAAATTTGTCCTCAATTCTGCTATATCGAAACAATCCACTACCTGCAGTGCCAACCCAAACAGTTCCCTTTGAATCAGCATAAAGAGACATTACGTTATTATCACCGGCTCCTTCTTCATTTTCTAATTTATAATTTCTGATCTTTCTGCCTTTTTTAGTCAGACGGTCAATCCCACCAGCCCATGTACCCACCCAAAGGTTGTCGTCAGCATCGTAAAGTATTGACTGTATTGCATTGTTAATAAGCAGGGCGGATCCTTCCGAATTGCGTATGGTCTGGACAATCTCTCGATTTTCAGGATCGAATTTGCATATTCCGCCACCATCTGTGGCAATCCATACATAGCCTTCATTATCTTCTACGAATCCAGTTACATCATTATCGGAAAGACTGTTCCTGATAAATATGTTTTTCTGATAGGACTCAAACTTGCTGTACTTCTCATCAATAACACTAATCCCCTTATTGGCAGTACCAATCCAAAGTCTTCCCTCGCTATCATTACACAGGGACCAAATAGAATTACTGATCAAACTGAATTTATTACCTTCTTCGACCTGATAGATGTCGATATTATAGGTAATTAGGTCCAGACGATTTAAGCCTCCATTCTCGGTACCTATCCAAAGATAGCCTCTGGGATCAGCACATAATGATAGAATGAAATTATTTGACAGGCTGCCTGGTTTTGAGTCATTTTCATACCGTATAAAAATAAAATCATTGTTTCGTTTTACCACTTTATTTAATCCGCCTCCTCTTGTTCCTATCCAACAATTACCTTCATGATCGAGTTCTATGAAGGTAATATTATTGTTGCTTAAGCTATTGGGATTTCCCTGTTCGCTATAAAAATGGCGAAATTCTTTTTCCTTGGATGAATATAAGCATAGGCCATTCAATGAACCTAACCATACATTATTTTTCTTATCAATGGCAATACAGATAATTCTATTCGAATTAATTGTATTAGGGTCATCAGGGTTATAGGTGTAATGGTGAATCAGCTTCTTTTCGTGATCATATACACTCAGTCCATCACCAAATGTAGCCACCCAGAGCAAAGAATTATTATCCAACCTAAGATCACTGATATAATTATTATTGAATCGTTCGATATTCGTATCCAATTCGCCGACGTGGATGAAACTATCATTGTCCCTGTTATACATATTTAACCCTTTGGATGTTCCTATCCATAAATTGCCTTTCGTATCTTCTACCAGGGCATTTATTCCACTATTGCTCAGGCTTGTAGAATCATCCGGAATATGTTCATAAAAGTAGGTATTGATTCCGTCGTAGCGAATTAATCCATCAACAGTTCCAAACCACATGTAACCCTTATGATCTTTAATAATGCATCTGACACCATTGTATTCAAAATTTGGGGGCAATGATTGAAATGCAATTCTTGAATCTGAATTTGAAAAGAGTTTTTGATCAGTAGATTTATCGAATTTGATATTTTTTCCCTCAACAGATTGTGAAAATCCAGAATGATTCTCGTTTAAATAGAAAACTATTAAAGCCAAAAGAATAAAAAGACTTTTCCTGTAAATATGCAATTTCATTTGAATTTTCCTATTAATACATTTTCAGTCTAAAAACTCTTTACAATTAATTTTTTTCTATTGAAATAAACTACTGCTTTTACTACATGCTAATTTAGCTATTATTAAAGAAAAACCATCTTATCAACAGATATCCCTTAATGACATCTCAATTGTTCAAGTTTTTGCATGATTTCATTCTATTTTGGACAAAATGTTCATTTAAATATTCGCCTATCGACTCAGTCTATTTTTTCGTGAATCCTAGACCGATATTAACATGTCGGAAAAGGTCTTAAATGGGTAGTTTCATCCATTCTCTAATCGAATATATTAAGAACTTTTAAATCCTTATAACGTATAGATTATATATGTCTGATCAAGATGCAATAATCCAATAACGAGCCTATCAATTTATGCTTTGGAACATTAGTATAAAAAAATTTATGAGTAGTCTACCATTTTGGGGAAATATTTAGGATCTACTGAAAATTAATCCTTGATGCAAAAAAATTATTACCGGCATGTAAAATTTACAAAATGATACAATTTTGTATCATAGTAGTATCAATCATTTTAGTAATGAACATTTACCATGAGAAAAATTGCAATAGTAGTAAAACGAATAATTATTAGTTTAATATTTTTTAGCCCTTTAATTGTATATGCAAGTGATACAGTAAGTTTTGGAATGGTGGGGTATGCAACTATTGGAGATAGCACAACCGGCGGTAGCGGAGGAACTGAGATTACTATCAGTAATTTTGCTGAGCTTGAAAGCTGGGCCTCATCAAGAGAAAACAATATTACTCCTGAAATAGCATTAATAAGTGGGAAAATAATCAGCGCCTCTACGGTTGAACTCTCTGTAAAACATGGAAGCAATGTTTCAATAATTGGAATAGATAGTACCGCTGAATTGGAAAATGTAGGATTATCTATATGGGATTATAAAAATGTCATTGTGCAAAATATTCACATCCATCATGTTCTGGGAAATGATGCTCTTGAAATTAAAGAATGCGAAAATGTATGGATAGACCATTGTGAGCTGAATAGTGAAGCTGGCGTTGGAGTGGATGATTACGATGGTTTGCTGGACATAACGCATGGTTCAAAATATGTTACTGTTTCCTGGTGTTATATTCACGATCATATGAAAACAATGCTCATAGGTCATTCTGATTCAGAATCCAATGCAGAAA